>JBAYLJ010000001.1:0-25732 GCA_041664145.1 Candidatus Omnitrophota bacterium
AGCTCTCAGAAAACCCCTTTTGTCATTACCAAGAAATCTACCCTAAGAAAATCCAACGGCCAAAGACGTCACTATCTCACCGAAGACGATATTCGTGCCTATTATGCAAAATTATTCCCGCTTTTAAGAAGAATTGTTGGAAAACGTTTGACGCTTCGCAGCGCAAAATTGCACATTGGTGATGATGATTTTTATGATGATGAAGAACTAGAGGATGATTTTTTCATGACTCTTCATAAGAATAAATGGTTTAGAAAAACTCTTCTTGGGGCCTCTGAAGAAATAATCGAATCCGGTGAAGAGGTAGGGGCAGGGGGAGTTGGCGCAAGCGAATCCTTAACGTCGATGGGTGGATCGAGCGAACAAACTTTTAGGCAGCGCAAGTTCTTTTTTGAGCTTGGCACGGAATTGATCGTTTACGGCCGCACAGAACCTGATGCTCAAGTTTGGCATGGAAATAAACAGATTCCTCTTCGTCCTGATGGGACATTTTCACTACGCTTTGCCTTGTCGGACAACGGATCGATCCCTCTTGATTTTAAGGCCATCTCGCATGATCAGCTTGAAGTGCGAAAGATATTAACCTCCGGCCAACGTTCAAAAACAAAATACGAAACCAAACTTATCTAAGAGGTTTAACATGCTTAAGGGCTATGTTTGTTTACTTCTTCACGCACATTTGCCTTTTGTTCGCCATCCCGAAGAAGAAAATTTCCTTGAAGAAAACTGGCTTTATGAAGCTATCACAGAAACGTATATTCCTCTGATTGAAATTTTTGATGATCTTGTGGATGATGGCGTTGATTTTCGCATCACCATGTCGCTTACTCCGCCTCTAGTTTCCATGCTCCAAGACCCCTTGCTTCAAAATCGTTATGTTCGGCATTTAAACAAATTGATCGAACTTTCAGAAAAAGAAATTGAACGCACAGGCTATGATAAAATTTATCATGGGCTTGCGCTAACGTATCATCGCAAATTTCTTGAAGCTAAGGATATTTTCTTAAATCGCTATAAAAGAGACTTGGTCTCAGCTTTTAAAAAATTTCAAGACCTAGGGTTTCTTGAGATTATAGGATCTGCGGCAACACACGGGTTTTTACCTAATTTACAAGTTAATCCATCAAGCGTAAATGCTCAAATTAAAATCGGTGTTGAGCATTATATTAAAACATTTGGTTGTCAACCCAAGGGATTTTGGCTTCCGGAATGCGCTTATTATCCGGGTGTTGATCAGTTTTTAAAAGAAGCTGGCGTTCAGTATTTTATTTTGGATTCACACGGCATCTTGCATGCGGATCCGCGTCCGCGCTATAGTGTCTATGCGCCTATTTTCTGTCCGACGGGTGTCGCCGCTTTTGCGCGTGATTGGGAATCTTCAAAGCAGGTGTGGAGTGCCAAGGAAGGCTATCCAGGGGACCCGGATTATCGAGAATATTATCGAGATATTGGCTTTGAGCTCGAATATGATTATATTAAACCGTATATTCATCCAGATGGTTTTCGCGTTAACACAGGCATCAAGTATTGGCGCATTACAGGGAATACTGAATACAAAGAATACTATCGTCCAGATGCGGCTAAGGAAAAAGCTGCGAGCCATGCAGGAAATTTTATGTTTAATCGTGAAAAACAAGTTGAACATCTTTGTGCCCATATGGATCGAAAGCCCATCATTTTAGCCCCTTATGATGCTGAACTTTTTGGACATTGGTGGTACGAAGGTCCTATGTGGATCGATTTTCTGATGCGTAAAACAGCCTTTGATCAAAAAACGATTAAATTTATCACTCCATCGGAGTATTTATTTGAATATCCTACGAATCAAGTCGCCATGCCTTCGGCCTCAACCTGGGGATGGAAAGGGCATAATGAATTCTGGCTTGAAGGTTCTAACGCCTGGATTTATCCGCACCTTCATCAAGCGGGTGAGCAGATGGTGGAATTAGTAGAAAAATACACTTCTTATCTTTTAGAACGCTCTAAAAAAGGCCTTATTCGCCGAGCACTTAATCAAGCAGCGCGAGAGCTTGTGTTGGCGGAGTCAAGTGATTGGCCTTTTATCATGAAAACAAATACGATGGTTCCTTATGCCAACAAACGCGTGAGACAACATTTAAATCGTTTTGCAAAATTGTATAAGGACATTTTAAATAATTCAATCGATGAAGATTGGCTTGCAGAAGTTGAATGGCGGGATAATATTTTTGCCGACATGGATTGTGCGATCCACTATCACAAGGATAAAATATTTCCTAAACGACAAAAAATAGAACGAAAGGCCAAAATCTATGCATAATATCCCAGAAATCAAAGGTGAATTTCCTGATATTTTTGTTATCCCTTCGGATGATAAAAGCTTGCGTCCTTCCTCAACACCGTCTTATGCCCCTTGTTCAAATATTAATTGGCCAGCCGTTCAATCTGCGTTTGGCATTGCTCTTCATATGCATCAGCCAACCATTCCCGCGGAAACGTATAATGTTAGAGAGGCACGCTTGATATCTAATTTACAAAACATGATGGAACATCAAGACACCGGCGATAATCACAATGCGCCAGTCTTTCTCCATTGTTACTCACGTATTTCGGATATCATTCGTGATTTAGTTAATCAAGGACAAAATCCGCGCGTCATGCTCGATTATTCGGGAAATCTTCTCTGGGGAATAGGTCAAATGGGGCAAGGAGGCGTTCTTGAAAATCTCGCGCTTGTTACAACGGATAAAAAATATTATCGTTATGTTGAATGGCTTGGAACAACATGGTCGCATGCCGTTGCCACCTCAACACCTGTTCCTGATCTTAAGCTCCATATTCTTGCATGGCGAAAACATTTTGCTTCCATTTTTGGACAAGAAGCACTGTCCCGTGTTAAAGGCTTTTCTCCGCCGGAAATGCACCTTCCCATCCATCCGGATGTTTGCTATGAATATATTAAATCCTTAAAAGATTGCGGCTATCAGTGGCTCATGGTTCAAGAGCATACCATTGAAAATTTAGATGGAAGCGGAATCCGTCAGCCTCATTTTCCTCACCGCTTGGTTGCTCGCAATTCAAAAGGGGAAACACAAGAGATCACCGTTCTTGTAAAGACACAAGGCTCTGACACAAAGCTTGTAGCCCAGATGCAACCATTTTATGAAGCAAAAACAATTGGGCCTCAAAATTATAATGGACGCACGATCCCACCCTTTGTTCTTCAGATCGGAGATGGAGAAAATGGGGGCGTCATGATGAATGAATTTCCTCCCGGATATCGTCAGGCTGTTGCCCAGCTGGGCAACGAAGGAACCGTGGCCATGAATGGTTCGGAATACCTTGAATTTCTTGAGCAAAAAGGTGTCAATGAAGCTCATTTCATAGCGGTTCAGCCGATATCTCAACATCGCATTTGGCAGGTGGTTAATGATCAATTCGGCGAAGGCGCTTGCGACCGCGCTATCGAAGAATTGAAAAAGAAAGATTCACGGTTTAATCTTGATAAGGGTTCATGGACAAGTGATCGCAATTGGGTTCATGGGTATGAAAGTGTTTTAGACCCTATCAATCAGCTAAGCGTAGCCTTTCATAAAGTCTATGATGGAAAGAAAATAAAACCTGACAATACGACTTACCGAGAAGCCCTTTTGTATGTATTGCTTTCCCAAACAAGTTGTTTTCGCTATTGGGGTGAAGGCCTTTGGACCGACTATGCAAAAGAAATCTGTCGTCGAGGTATTGATCTATTAAAATCTTCTTCGTAAAAATTCTTATCATTAAAGGATGGTCATGGAACATATTTTTTATGCCTTAGGCCTTCATATGCACCAGCCACCAGACAATCTCGCTCTTTTGATCGAGACAAACGACTGGGAAGCTCAGCAGATCATTAAATGTTATGAGCGCGCGGCGCGCTATGCGCATCAATACAAAGATGTTGCTTGTTTTCATATTGGATTTTCCGGTGTATTGCTTGCGCAATTTCTTGATCCAAAAATTGTTGATCGCTATCGCAAATATGTCGATATTCCTCAAATGTTAGAGATGTATCGTAGCGCTAAAAATATTGAAATTATTGGCATGGGATTTTATCATCCGCTTTTTCCTGTCATCCCCAAAGAAGATTGGGATGAGCAGCTCAAGCAAGGAAAAGAAATTGTTGAAAAGATCTTTCATCAAAGTCCAAAGGGCTTCTGGCCTTCGGAAATGGCGTTTTCAATGGAAATGATTCCATCGCTGCAAAAGGCAGGGTATACCTATGCGGTCATTGACCATGTTCATGTAAAACCAAAAGATCCGAATCAAAAGATGGATTGCTTTGCTCCCTATAAAGCCCGCTTTGAAAATGCACAAATAACGATCATTCCTCGCAATCGTGATTTATCAAATGCGCAGGAGAGCGGATTAAGCGAAAAATGGTTTTTAACCGAATCAGCAAAGAAAATACAAGAATGTCCCTCAACACAAACACGACGCCTCATTACAACATGGTCTGACGGCGAAAATGGGGGATGGTTTAGGCAAATTGATGAAGCGGCAGGATTTTTTGGCTACTTCTTTGCACCGCTTGCACAGGCGATCAGGGAAAAAAGAACCAATCTGCAATTTATTAAGATCTCAGATTTTATTAAAAATACGCCCAAAATGGATGAAGCTATTGTCCGCACAGGGGCTTGGAATGTTGCGTCGACAAGCGGTTTTGATTTTTCCCAATGGAATGGTTCGGAATCTCAAAAAAAAGCAATCAACGCGCTTTTTGAAACAAGTAAAAAATATTGGAATACGGTCAATCAAAAAGGGAGCTTGAGAATTGATCAGCGCGCACGATTAAGGAAGGCGCATCAAATTATCTTAGATGCCGAAACGAGTTGCTATCTTTTTTGGGGTGATGCCTGGATTCCCAAAATTTATGAAAAACTTAATCACGCCAATCAGCTTCTCAGCTAAAGATTGATCATGCCCAGCGTCCTACCTAAGCTTAACTCAAGCGATCGATCCGCGATTCGGACGTTAGTGCATCTTTATCGTCAAGTTGATAAAGAAACAGTGCACTTTAAAAAGCTTTCTAAAATTCACTGCCCACCTTTATGCGGTTATTGTTGCGCCACTGCAGATGTTGAAACAACATCTCTTGAGATGCTTCCTTTAGCTGCGCAATTGTGGTCAGAAGGAAAAGGTGATTATTGGCTTAAAAAGCTTGGAGCAGCAGGCTCAAAGAAAAGATGTGTATTCTTTAAGCCCTACCAAAGAAATTCTAAGCAAGGTCGCTGTATGGTTTATGCGTTGCGCCCGCTTATTTGTCGATTATTTGGATTTTCTTTTAATAAAAATAAAACAGGAGGATACGCTTACGGGGGCTGTAAGATTATTAAAAAAGAGTATCCAAAAACAATAGAGAAAATGAAAAAAATGCTTGGGCAAAAACCCCAACTGCTGAAAATGACCGATTTCTCCATGCGCCTTTTTGGATTAGGATCAACGATGGATCAAAAATTAATTCCTATCAACCAAGCGACAAAGATTACCCTTGAAAAAGTTGGTTTTATCCTAGAAAAACAGAAATCACAATGTAAAATGTAACTGGAGAATACTGATGAAGAAATTTATTAAGCACATAAAAATGTATATGTTCCGTGGAGTTCTGGCGGCGATTCCTTTAGCGCTGTCTTTTTTTGTCTTACGTTTTTTCTATATTTTTATCGATAAAAGAATTGTTGATTTTTTTGACAGGACTTTTGGTTACCGCATTCCTGGCATCGGCATCCTCCTTTTTTTGTTAATCCTTTACTTCTTAGGTGTCCTGACAAGCAATGTTCTTGGGCGACAACTTTTGAATTTCTTCGAGAAAATTTCTAATCGGATTCCTATCATCAAGACAACATATCAAGTTGGAAAACAAATTTCCGCAACCTTGTCGTTGCCCGAGGGAGAGGTTTTCAAACGTGTTGTCCTCCTTGATTATTTCAGGCCAGGCGTGTGGACCATTGGTTTTGTCACGGGAACAGTGGTCGATAAAATAAGCAATGAAAAGTTACTTAAGGTTTTTGTTCCAACAGTGCCAAATCCAACTTCTGGTATTTTAATTATTTTAAAAGAAACGCAAGTCATTGATCCTTGCTGGACGATCGATCAAGGAATGAAAGTAGTTATTTCCGGAGGGATCATCGGACCTGAAGAAATAAGAAGCTCCCGATTAAATACTTATGAATAAAATGATCATCACAACCCTTTTACTCATTACCAGCAATGTCTTTATGACATTTGCCTGGTATGCCCACTTAAAGAATTTAAGTGGAAAGCCATGGATGATTGCAGCGCTTATTAGCTGGGGTATTGCATTTTTTGAATATATGATTCAAGTTCCTGCCAATCGTATTGGCCACCAAGTGATGAATTTAGGCCAGCTTAAAATTTTGCAAGAGGTGATCACGTTGTCAGTTTTTGTACCATTTTCTTTTTTTTATATGAAGGAAAATCTGAAACTTGATTATCTTTGGGCGTCGCTATGTATTCTTGCGGCAGCTTTTTTTATTTTTCGATCACGTTTTTTAGGATCAATCCAGTAGGAAGGAGCGCAAAAGACATATGCAACCATTTCGTATCTCTGGCAATAAAATTATTTTAAGAATAAAAAATCATCTCTGCGACACCTCGGAAGAGCTTTTAGCAAGCAAACTTTTAAAATGGGTGATGACCCAGTACGTTGATGAATTATCGCATCGCAATTCAATGCTCATTGGTATTTTTGGAAAGAAAAAAATAGCTGAAAGCGACATTAATTGCCTGATTCAATCACTTCAGTTTCTAACAAAAATGCCTGCCAAGCTTGTTCCGAGCGTTGTTCCTGGTTCAAAAGTTTTTTTCCAAGATATTTCTCTCTTAGGTGATTTTGTTGAAAGCCTTTACAACTATTGGCGCGGATTTGAGCGTTTTATTATCTGCGAGTCTCACGAGGATACTATTGACCAGCGTCCTTATCGGACATTCAACGAAACCGTTGAAAAGCTCATGCACTTGGTACGCTGGACATATCGTATTGTTCAAGAAAATATCAGCGGCGATCATCCGCGCATATACCGTCAGGTGCGTGCCGGTGCCGGAGTGGCAGCCATTGCTGTACCAAAAAAACTTCGATACCCTAAAGAAATCGCTAAAAAATTAAATGCTATTTCTGTGATCCGTCAGGTTTTGCTTTATCCGCCGTTGGTTATTAATGCCCCCATGAACAAAAGGACAGGTGAGTTCGAACGCATAGACGAAAATCCCTTAGATACTATATCGCTCAACAAGAATGAATGGCTCTGCTATCCGGCGATGATTGGATCATTGCTTGTGTGTATTTATTTTCATGAAAAATTTTATGAATTAGGTTTTTCATTATGTAATTTATTTGAGCTTGCGGATGATGAAGAGCTCAAGAGTGTTCCTGACGCTGTGTATTTTTTTGGCGTTAACAAGAGCGCCATCAAAGGATTTCAGAAATATCTTACGGTTTTTTATGATCATAAAAAAACAAATATGTTGATTGCCGCAGTTCCTAATGAAAATGAGTTTGGTTATTTTGGGTATCTTAAGAAAATGGCGCTCACACTGCATAATATTAAGATCATGAAACTTGGAAAAATGCCGTTTCACGGCGCCTTGATTCGTATTGTGCTCAAAGGGGATAAAGAGGCAACCATTCTGATCGTTGGTGATACCGGTGCAGGGAAATCAGAAACCCTGGAAGCCTTTCGTCAAATGGGAAAAGATTACATTCAAGACCTTATCGTGATTGCCGATGATATGGGATCTCTTGAGATTAACAGCAAGGGAGAGATTATCGGCTATGGGACAGAAATAGGTGCTTTTTTACGGCTTGATGATTTACAGCCTGGTTTTGCCTTTGGACAAATGGACCGCTCTATTATCATGAATCCAAACATGGTCAACGCGCGCATAGTTTTACCTATTACGACTTATTACAATGTCATCAAAGGGTATCCTATCAACTTTGTGCTTTATGCCAATAACTACGATATCGTTGATAAAGATTATCCTGTCATTGAACAATTTGAGACCCCTGAACAAGCTTTGCGTGTTTTCCGTGAGGGAGTGGTAATGAGCAAGGGGACAACAACGACAACGGGACTTGTGCATTCCTATTTTGCGAATGTCTTTGGTCCGCCGCAATACAAAGATATTCATGAAAAAATTGCCGAAAAATATTTTAAAGCTTTTTTTAAGAAAAATCTTTTTGTTGGACAAATCAGAACGCAGCTGGGGATTGCAGGATCGGAAAGTCTTGGACCAAAAGAGGCAGCTGAAAGCTTGCTCAAGACAATACTTGATCGATCTTAATTGCCAGAAAATAAGCCTGGCATATTACAGAGGAGAAATTTTCAATACTAGTTGCGAAAATATGAGGATAGTAGATAAGAAAGATTAATATGTTCATTAATAATATTATAAATAATAAATTTTTTAATCGTAATCCTGAGGCGCTCATTTTGTGCAGCTTTTTAATGACCATCCTTGTGGGTGGTTGCTTGTTAAAGTTGCCATACACTGTTCAGCCGGGAGTTTCTTTGTCTTGGATTGACGCGCTCTTTATGTCAACATCGGCAACATGCGTTACAGGCTTAAGCGTTATTGATATTGGAACAAAGTTTTCTTTTTTTGGTCAAATGGTTATCCTGATCCTTATTCAGGTTGGAGGATTAGGTACCATGACGCTTTCTTTGCTTTTCCTTATGCTGCTTGGGCGACGCGCGTCGCTCACAACGCGTGGTTGCTTGGCCTCATTATCCAATGAAGTTGATTTGCGACGCATTCGTTTGGCAACTTTTAAAATTTTTATTTATTCAATCGTCCTTGAGCTCTTAGGCGCTATCTTATTATTTTTCTATTTGCAGCAAAAACACGATACTGGCTTCGCGATCTATAGTTCAATTTTTCATTCCATTTCAGCCTTCTGCAATGCTGGCTTTAGCCTCTACACAGAAAGTCTTGTTTATTTTCAGCATTCTGCTTATGTTCAATGCATTATCATGGCCTTAATTATTTTAGGAGGCATTGGCTTTATTGTTATGAACGATGTTTTTTCAACTCTTTTCAGAAAGAAAAACAATCCATTTAAAAAGCATACGCTCCACACAAAGATTGCTATTATTGGAACTTTTTTTCTCATTATTTTTGGGACGCTTATGATATGGCTTTTAGAGCGTACAAATATTTTATCGCAAATGTCGTTACCGTATCAATTTCTAAATGCAGCCTTTCTTTCTATTACTTCGCGTACAGCTGGTTTTAATAGCATTGATACCTCGTCATTATCCAACGGAACTCTATTTTTTGTCATTGGGCTTATGTTTATAGGTGGCTGTCCAGGATCAACCGCCGGCGGCGTTAAAGTCAACACAGTCTTTGTTTTAATTTGTTTTGTTGTCAGCCAATTCAAGGGAACAGGTACTGCAAGTTTTTCAAAACGAAAAATATCACCTGATGTTATTTATAAATCGGCGGCGATTATTATCGCTTCTGTTGCGCTTGTTATGGGGGCGGTTTTTATCCTTCAGATCACTGAGAGCATTAATCAGCATTGTATTCCAGGGCAAGAACGAGGAAACTTTATTGTCTTGCTTTTTGAAGCTGTTTCAGCCTTTGGCACCGTTGGACTTTCTGCCGGGAATACCTCGGCGCATTCAGGATTGGGAGAATTTGTGCTCATTGTCTTGATGTATATTGGCCGCGTAGGGCCTCTGACCCTTGGCTTTGCATTACAAAGAATTTCGAATAAAACAGCTGATTTTGAATACCCAGAAGAAGATATTTTTATCGGTTAAACAGGAGGATACCTATGATACGCAGTGCTTTAATTATTGGGTTGGGACAATTTGGATTAACACTCGTCGAAGAACTTTCCAAAAAAGGGTGGGAGCTTATTGTTATTGATAACAACCAAGAAAAAGCTCAGCAGATCAAAGACCTTGCGCATCAAATTATTATCACGGATGCGGTTAATAAAGAGATCCTAAAGAAATTCGCCACACAAGTTGAAATGACAGTTGTTTGTTCGGGTGAAAAAATTGATAGTAGTATTCTTATTACCTATTATCTAAAAGAGCTCGGCGTTAAAAAAATCCTCGCTAAGGCTTCCAGTAAAGAGCACGGAGAGATCCTGAAGGCTGTAGGAGCTGACGAAATCCTTTTTCCTGAGCGCGAAACAGCCCAGCGTCTGGCCCTTAGCTTAACCTCTCCCGATATCATGGAGATTATTAAATTATCTAATAATTTTGATATTGTTGAGGCTTCAGCTCCAGATAGCTTTATTGGAAAAACAATTAAGGAACTGTCTCTTCGAAATAAATACCAGATGGACGTTCTAGCCATAAAAAATGCGCTGACGGGGAATTTGATCATTATGCCTCCGGCAGAACATAAGTTTAATCCTGATGACATCATGGTTGTTATCGGTGGCGTTGAATCGATCGAGAAGCTTAATCTAAAATAAAAAAAATCAAAGTAATTTCATAGATCTTCCTTGATAGCATCACGCTGATTTGCGTTTTTACGATAAAATACATGGCATTAATCATGACACAAATTCTTTCTTGCGTGCCTATATTGATACAAAAGTCTTGAACAAGAATGCGTGCAGGTTTGTATTTTCCCGTCGTTAATGCAATATCGTAAGAAAATTAATAGTCTCTATGAGTAAAAAATCATTTTTACGAGATAGCTGGTCATCGCGGCTAGGAATTATCATGGCTGTTGCGGGATCAGCTGTAGGTCTTGGTAATTTCTTACGCTTTCCAGCCAAAGTCGCTGCCAACGGCGGCGGCGCGTTCATGATCCCGTACTTCGTATCACTTTTTTTGCTCGGCATTCCTTTAGTGTGGATAGAATGGACACTAGGTCGTTACGGCGGAGGTTTTGGACACGGGACAGCCCCTGGTATTTTTCACAGCCTTTGGAAGAAAAATCGTTTTATTAAATACTTTGGCATTATTGGAATCTTTGGCCCTGTTGTTATTTTTTCTTATTATCTTTTTATTGAATCCTGGACGCTTGCCTATAGCTTTTTTTCGATTATTGGAAAATACAAAACGATCGCTGATCAAGCAGGAATGAAAGAATTTCTTTCAGGTTATCAAGGCCTCGTTCAAAATCAATATTTCAACAGCCTTCTACCAGCCTACATCTTTTTTATTATCACATTCCTTCTTAATATCGTCATTATTTATCATGGCATAAAGAAGGGAATTGAACGATTTTGTAATATTGCCATGCCGCTATTATTTTTTTGTAGCTTAATCCTTTTTATTCGCGTGCTGACCCTTGGAACGCCAGATGCCCTAAAACCAGACTGGAATATTCACAACGGCCTTGGTTTTGTCTGGAATCCAGATTTTTCCGCTCTTTTAAATGCTAAAGTTTGGCTTGAGGCCGCAGGACAAATTTTCTTTACGTTAAGCGTCGGCATTGGTGTTATCCTGACTTACGCAAGCTATCTGTCTAAGGCCGACGACGTGGTCTTGTCCGGCACAACAGCTGTAAGCACCAACGAGTTTGCTGAAGTTATTTTTGGCGGAACCATTATCTTGCCGGCAGCCTTTGTTTTTTTTGGTCCTGCGGACATGAAAATGATCGCTCATTCGGGAATCTTTAACCTTGGATTTGTCACCATGCCCTTAGTTGTCAATCATTTGCCCTTTTCAGAAATAATGGGTTTCGTATGGTTTTTTCTTTTATTTCTTGCTGGAATTACCTCTTCAGTGTCCTTGGCACAGCCTGCCGTAGCTTTTCTGGAAGATGAATTTAACATTTCCAGGAAAAAAGCCGTGACCATTTTTGGCATCGCAGGATTTGTTCTTTGCCAGCCAGCCGTTTTCTTTTTGAAAAATGGTGTTGTTGATGAGCTTGATTTTTGGGGTGGAACATTCTTTCTGGTCATTTTTGCAACCGTTGAGGTTATTTTATTCTCCTGGGTCTTTGGCATGGAAAATGCCTGGAATGAAATCCATCAAGGAGCAGATCTGAATATACCCCGCATTTATAAATTTATTATTAAGTACATCACACCTTTATTTTTATTTTCTATCTTAGGCATATGGTTTTGGCAAGAGTGGAAACCCTTTATTTTGATGAAGAATGTTGCCGTGGAGAATCGAACCTACATTATGTTAACGCGTCTTGGATTATTTATGCTTTTGGCCTGCCTTGGCTTACTTGTGCGTATAGCCTGGAAAAAAAAGGCCCTCGCAAAACAGGAGGTCCGCGCATGAGATGGGATGGATGGATTTTTTTTCTTTTGTCTTGGGGCTTTATTATAGGATTAGGCATTTTTTGTTTTGTGCGTGTTTTTACAAAAAAACAGTGAAATAATTTTCATATATCCTTGATTTATAATCCTTAAGCCAGCGCCAATCGTAAGTGCCTCATACGACAACTCGTTAGACGGTAAAAATAAAACTATTTCTAAATGTTGAATTTTACATAAATATATATATAATAAACAACGTTGTCTGGGTCATTCACCGTCATTCTCGAAAGGAAAAATATGTCCTCACGTTTTAAGCAAATTTTGACTCTTGCTCTTTTCTTTATATTTACCTTATCCCTGGCCTTTGCAAAGCCTCAAGAGGATTCTTTGCAGATCAAAGGATCAGATACCATGGTTAATCTTGCCCAAGCTTGGGCTGAAGACTTTATGCAAAAGAATCCTAATTCTTTCATTGCTGTCACGGGGGGAGGATCTGGGACAGGGATCGCAAGCTTGATTAATGGAACATGCGACATCGCCATGACATCTCGAACCATCAAGCCAAAAGAAATAGAATTTGCTAAAAAAAGAAATGTTTTTCCCTTTGAACTTAAAGTCGCCTTAGACGGCTTAGCCGTGATTGTTCACCCTCAAAACCCTATCAAAGAACTAACAATTGACCAGTTAGCCAAAATCTTTAGCGGTAAGATCGTCAACTGGAAAGAAGTTGGGGGAGAGGATAAAGAAATTGTCATTCTTTCGCGCGAAGTTAATTCTGGAACACATGTGTATTTTAAGGAACACGTCCTTCGCCATAACGATCCTTCCTCTCAAGAAGAATTTGCCCCTAAAGCGCTCCTTCTTTCTTCCTCCCAAGCCATTGCCGATGAAGTGGCTACAAATCCTTCCGCCATTGGATATTACGGAATGGGATATATTTCAAAAAGACAAAAAGCCATTGCGATCGCACAAGATGAAAAATCTGTTTATGTGGAGCCAACGGTCGATAACGTTACAAATCAAAGTTATCCTATTTCTCGACCGCTTTACGTTTATACAAATGCTGAGCCGCAAGGCTTTATGAAAACGTTCATTGATTTTGCCCTTTCACCTGAAGGACAAAAAGTTGTTCTAACAAGTGATTTTGTCCCTCTGATAAAATAAAGTTTATGCGAAAATTTAAAGAATTTATCATCGAGAAGTTAATTCTTATCAGCGGATTAACATCTATTTTCTTCGTTGTTCTTATTTTCTTATTTTTACTCAAAGAAGGTCTTTCCGTATTTCAAACCGTTACACCTTTTGATTTTCTCTTTGGTAAAAGCTGGTATCCCATTTCCGAACCCGCGCAGTTAGGGATCTTGCCCTTAATGATGGGTTCTCTTATCATCACGCTTGGCGCAACTTTAATTTCTGTCCCCATTGGTATTGCTTGCGCTATTTATATTGCGGAAGTCGCTCCATCAAAGATGAAAGAAATTCTAAAGGCGGGCATAGAACTTTTAGCAGCTATTCCAAGTGTTGTTCTAGGCTTTATTGGTATGATGACCCTTGTTCCGTGGATCAAGAATGTCTTTAACCTTCCGACAGGGCTTACGGCTTTGTCAGGATCCATCATGTTAGCTTTTATGGCCATGCCCACGATCGTTTCTATTGCCGAAGATGCGCTTTATTCCGTTCCCAAGTCGTATAAAGAAGGCGCGTTGGCCTTAGGCGCAACGCATTGGCAAACTATTTACCGCATTATTGTTCCAGCGGCAAGCTCAGGTATTTTAGCAGCTGTTATGCTTGGCATTGGCCGCGTCATTGGAGAAACCATGGCGGTTATGATGATTACCGGCAATGCGGCTGTTATCCCGACAAGCATCTTGCAACCTGTCCGTACGCTTACAGCCACAATTGCAGCTGAAATGGGAGAAGCTGTTGTCGGCAGTGAACATTATTTTGCCCTTTTTGCGATCGGCATTGTTTTATTTATTATTAGTTTTATCATTAACGTAACATCTGACTTATTTCTACATCGAGAACGAAAATGATCAGCTCCTTAGGAAAACAAAAAATTGCCTTTTTCTTCTTATTCCTAGCCAATCTTCTGGTCATTGTTCCCGTGGGCTTAATTTTGCTGATCATTATTCAAAAAGGCCTGCCGGCCATGACATGGCAATTTATTACAGATATTCCCCGACAAGGCATGCGCACAGGAGGAATATTTCCTGCTATCATCGGGACCGTTTACCTTGTTGCCGGATCCATTCTTTTTGCTTTACCTATCGGATTATTGGCGGCGATCTATTTAAGCGAATATGCCAAAGAGAATCTATTAACACGCATGATCAAGCTTGCGATTGTTAATCTTGCAGGCGTACCTTCCGTTGTTTATGGTCTTTTTGGGCTTGTTTTATTTGTTTCGTTTTGCAAATTTGGGGCATCCATTATCGCAGGCTCACTCACGCTAGGCATCATGATCTTGCCGATCATTATTACAACATCGCTTGAAGCGTTAGAAAGCGTTCCTGCGTTGTTTCGTGAGGTCAGTCTTTCGCTGGGCGCAAGTAAATGGCAAACCATTAGGCATATCGTTTTACCTAATGCCATTCCTGGCATTATTACAGGAACCATACTCGGCATTGGAAGGGCAGCAGGGGAAACCGCACCTATTATGTTTACCGTGGCAGCTTTTTATCTACCGCGGCTACCAAAATCAATCTTTGATCAGGCCATGGCCCTCCCATATCATCTTTACGTTATTTCTACACAAGTTCCTAACGTAGATGAGAAAATACGCTATGGGACAGCTTTGGTTTTGCTCATCCTTGTTTTATTTGTGAATCTAGTTGCCATTATTATCCGCTATCAATTTAGAAAGAAAAAGAAATGGTAAACTCCGTTCAAAATATAAAATCGGCGGCTAACGCATCCAACAAAAGTTGTCCTGAGGGAATTTCAAGCGGGATAAAGATCGATATCCAAGATCTTAATGTTTGGTTTGCGGCAAACCATGCCTTAAAGAATGTCAACATGCAAGTTTACAACCATGAAATCTTATGCGCGATCGGGCCAGCAAATAGCGGAAAAACATCTTTTTTGCGAACGATCAATCGGCTAAACAATGTTTTGCCAAATTTTAAAACGAGCGGAAATATCATCCTTGATGGCGAGGATATCAAAAAGATCGATATTGAGCTTTTGCGAAAAAGAGTGGGAATGGTTTTTGCCATGCCATCGCCCTTGCCGCTTTCTGTTTTTGACAATGTCGCTTATGGTGCTCGGATGTCAGGCATAAAAAATAAGAACAAGCTTAACGAAATCGTTGAACGTTCTTTAGAACAAGCTTATCTTTGGCAAGAAATCAAAGATCGCTTAAATGAATCTGCCTTTAAGCTATCTGGGGGCCAGCAGCAACGGCTTTGCATTGCGCGGACACTAGCTGTTGAACCTGAGATCATCTTGTTTGATGAGCCTTGCTCAGGCCTTGACCCGATTTCAACAGCCAAGGTTGAAGAAGCCATGCTGAAGCTTAAAGAAATTTATACGATCATCCTTGTCACGAATAATGTTAAGCAAGCTGCGCGTGTTGGCAACCGAACAGCCTTTTTTTTAAGCGGAGAACTTGTTGAGCTCGATCGTACAGAAAAACTATTTACAGCCCCGTCGGATCAGCGTACCGATGGTTATATAAGAGGAAGATTTGGATGATCCCAAAAATTAAAATTCAGGATTTAAATCTTCATTACAGTGATTTTCATGCCTTAAAGAACGTGAATGTGGCTCTCGAGGCAAAAAAAATTACAGCGATCATCGGGCCTTCTGGCTGTGGCAAATCCACACTTTTACGCGTCTTTAATCGCATGAACGACCTTGTGGATGGTGTTAAAATAACAGGGGAGGTCTTGATCGACGGCAACAATATTCTTAACGCTGACACTAACTTAGTTGACCTGCGTAAAAAAGTGGGAATGGTTTTTCAACGGCCAAATCCTTTTCCTTTATCCATTTATGAAAATATTGTTTTTGGGCTTAAGGTTCACGGAGTCAAAAAAAACTTAGATCCTGTCGTGGAAAGCAGCTTGAGGGCCGTATCACTATGGGATGGGCTTAAAGACCGTCTTAAGAAATCAGCCCTTAGCCTAACCCTGGAAGAAAAGCAGAGACTTTGCATTGCGAGGCTCATTGCCGTTAAATCGGACATTGTCCTTATGGACGAGCCCTGCTCATCTCTGGACCCTCAATCAACAGCGCGCATTGAAGAGTTGATGCGCGAACTTAAGAACGACTACACTATCGTCATTGTGACGCATAACATGCAGCAAGCAGCCCGTGTTTCTGATGACACAGGATTTATGCTTTTGGGCGAATTGATCGAATTTAATAAAACTGAGGTTATTTTTACAAAACCTCAAGATAGCCGGACAGAAGGCTATATAACTGGGCGATACGGTTAAGGAGGAATCATGGAACGACATTTTGACGAAGAATTAAAAAAATTAAATGCAAATATTATGAAAATGGCATCTTTAACAGAAGAAGCTATTCATAGTTCGATCAAGGCTCTGAAAAATCGCGACAAGGGATTAGCGCAGTCGGTGATCAGTGACGACCGCAAGATCGATGAATTTGAACTTTTAATTGAAGAAGAAACTATTGATCTTCTTGCTCTGATGCAGCCGATGGCAAGTGATTTACGCTTTATCACAACAGGAATGAAGATCAATGCAGAGCTTGAGCGTATTGCGGATTTAGCTGTCAATATTGCCCAGCGTGTTCTTGAGGTTGCAGATATGCCGCTTTTAAAACCCTTGGTAGATATTCCAAAGCTTTCAGCTGTTGCCGCGAGCATGGTACGAAGCGCTATCGATGCTTTTGTGAATCACGACGAGATCCTTGCCAAAAAAGTGATCATTTCTGATTCCGAAGCCGATAACCTCAAAAACCTTATTCATAAAGAGCTGGTCAACGATTATATGATCAAAGATAGCACAACCGTTGCCCGCGCTGTTCCGCTTCTTCTCGTGGCGCGTCATCTGGAACGTATTTGCGATCACGCCACCAATATTGCCGAAGACGTGATCTACATGGTCCAGGCTAAAACGGTTAAGCATCACCCTGAAATGCTAAAAGATAACGGAAACAATATCTAGTCGGAGGGTTTATGTCGCAAGACAAGAAAATTGGCTTTGATAACGAAAAATACCTTACGGAACAAACCAAAGAAATCCTTACGCGCGTTAAGCGATTCGACAACAAGCTTTATCTTGAATTTGGAGGAAAACTCCTCTTTGATTATCATGCCTCCCGTGTCCTTCCTGGATTTGATCCCAATGTCAAAATTAAACTATTAAAACGCTTGGAAAATGATGCTGATATTATCCTTTGTATTCATGCAGGAGATATTGAACGTCGAAAAGTACGCGCAGATTTTGGCATCACCTACGATGTTGACGCTTTAAAACTCATTGATGATCTAAAAGACTGGAAAATTGATATTTGCGCCGTTGTGATCACGCGCTTTAACAATCAACCCGCCGCAACGATCTTTAAGAATAAGCTTGAACGTTCTGGCATCCGTGTTTTTACACATTCTTTTACCAAGGGGTATCCTACCAATGTTGATCTCATCGTTAGTGAAGAAGGTTACGGAGCTAATGAATATATTCCGGCGAATAAAAGACTTGTGATCGTTACAGGGCCTGGCCCTGGAAGCGGAAAACTAGCAACATGCCTCTCGCAGCTTTATCATGAGCATAAACGAGGCGTTAAGGCAGGGTATGCAAAATTTGAAACATTTCCTATCTGGAACCTACCCCTTAAGCATCCTGTCAACGTTGCCTATGAATCCGCGACAGCGGATATTAAAGATTTCAACATGATCGATTCTTTTCATTTTGAAGCTTATCAAAAAATGTCGGTTAACTATAATCGAGATGTGGAAGTTTTTCCTGTCGTAAAACGCATTCTTACCAAGATCATCGGCGACGAAATTTATAGATCACCAACGGATATGGGTGTTAATTGCGCAGGGTTCGGTATCGTTGATGACGCGATCGTTCAGGAAGCTGCCAAACAAGAAATTATCAGACGTTTTTTCCGCTATAAGTGTGAATTTATATTAGGCCTTGTTGACCGCGAAGCCGTTGAGCGTGCTGAATTGCTGATGAAAGAGATGAACATTAATGTTATCGATCGAAAAGTTGTTTCGGCTGCTCGCCAAGCTGCTGAAGATGCTGAAAAAAAAGGAAAAGGGAACAAAGGTGTTTTTTGCGGAGCAGCCATTGAATTAAAAGATGGCCGAATTATTATTGGTAAAAATTCTCCTTTGATGCATGCGGCCTCTAGCCTTGTCTTGAACGTACTTAAAGAATTAGCAGACATTCCTGATAAAATACCTTTGTTATCAAAAAATGCTATTGATTCTATTTCAAACTTAAAAAAAGATATCTTAAAAATGAAGACACTGAGCCTTGACCTTGATGAAACATTGATCAGCTTAAGCATCAGCGCAACATCAAATCCTGTATCTCAGCTAGCCCTGGAAAAATTAACAGAGTTGCAGGGATGTGAGGTTCACATGACGCATATTCCAACACCAGGTGATGAGGCAGGCTTAAGGCGCCTGGGTGTTAATTTGACAACCGATCCAAATTTTTCTTCTGGCAGTCTTTGTGATTTCAGATAATTATTAAAAAAAATGACCGACCATCTACTATTTATGCAGGAGGCTATCGCGCAGGCTCGTCAAGGACTTACAGAAAATGGGATCCCCATTGGCTCTGTTTTGGTCAAGGATGGCATCATTATTGCCCGCGGTCATAACCGAAGGATTCAAAAGAAATCTTCCATTTTGCATGCAGAAATGGATTGCCTGGAAAACGCTGGTCGATTAACTGCCAAAGAGTATGCCGCGTGTACGATCTACTCAACTCTTTCGCCATGCGCTATGTGCACAGGTGCCATTCTTTTATACAAAATCCCTATTATTGTCATTGGTGAAAACAGTACTTTTCAAGGCCCTGAACAATATTTATCAAACAAAGGTGCCATGCTTATTAATCTCAATTTAACTGAATGTAAAGAAATGATGAAAACTTTTATTGCAAAGAACCCAACACTCTGGAACGAGGATATAGGAGAATAATTGATACGAAGAAAACTTTTAATCAGCTACACGCTTGCTCTTGGATTCTCTATTCTCGCGTTTTCTAGCTGTACTAAAATAGAGAAAAAAGATGCCTTGTTTCAAGCCTCGACGATTTCGGCGCTATCCCAAGGAATGTATCATGGCGACATGTCATTTCAAGAATTAAATAAATACGGCGATTTTGGCCTTGGAACATTCAACGACTTAGACGGGGAAATGATCATCCTCGATGGTGTCTTTTATCAGGCAAAGACAGACGGATACCTTTATCCTGTATCCCTGCAAGAAACTAAAACACCTTTTTCTGAAGTTACTTTCTTCCGATCAAATCTGACTAAAACAGTAACTCGTCAGATGACCCAAACTGAATTGAAAGAAATGATCACCGGCCTTTTAAGATCAAAAAATATTTTTTATGCAATACGGATCGTTGGTCATTTTCCTTACATAAAAATACGAAGCGTACCTGCCCAAAAAAGGCCATACCCTAAGCTGGATGACGTTGTAAAAGATCAAGCTGTGTTTGAATTTCACCAGGCAGAAGGAACGATTGTAGGATTCTGGTGCCCTGAATATGTAAAAAAAGTTAATGTCCCTGGCTACCATTTTCACTTTATTAGCAGGGATAAAAAAAGAGGGGGCCATGTTCTTGATTTCATCATAACAAATTCAACGATCGATATTGATGAAAAAACATCTCTTGACGTTGTGCTTCCAGAAACAGAAGATTTTTACATGATCGATACATCAGAAGAAAGCCAAAATCTGGCCGAAAAGTAATCCATACGCTACGTTGACAACGAAGTGAGAATCAAAGAATTTCTAAAGCGCATCATTTATCTCAATAACACTCCTCGAGAGATTGCCCTTGGCGTTGCCATTGGAGTGTTTATCGGCATCTTGCCGCTCTATGGATTGCATACGATCCTTGTTGTTGTGTTCGCGCTTATTGTCCGACAATCAAATAAAATTGCCATCCTTCTTGGAACGAATATTTCTTTACCGCCCACTCTTCCTTTCATTACGTGGGCAGGATACAATACTGGTCGTCTTATATTAAGCAAAGACTATCCAGCCCTGAGCTGGACAATGTTCGAACATTTTTCTTATAAAAATACGGCGACTCTTTATTACCCGCTATTTATCGGAAGTCTTGTCCTGGGCCTTAGCTGCGCATTTATTTCTTATTTTTTAACATACCAAATTGTTTTACACAGACAAAAAAAGTTGCGCTGATGCAAAAAGAAATAAACATACGAACATTCAGCCCTCAAGATCGATCTGCCGTTCGATCGATCAGCTGCCAAACCGCCTTCTTAGAGATGCCCACAATTCATTTTTTAAATAATGAAGAAATTCTTGCTGATGCACTGACACAATACTATACTGATTACGAGCCTGAGTCATGTTTTGTGGCAACACACGACGACAAGGTCATTGGATATCTTATTGGCACCAAGGACATCAAGCGCGCCAACAGTATTTTTAGAAAAAAAATTTTGTTTCCCTTGATCGCAAAAGCATTTAAAATAGGCATTTTCGTTTCGCCAAAGACACTGCGGTTCTTTTTTAACATCGTCCTATCGGCGGTGAGGGGAGATTTTCACGATCCTGATTTTTCACAGCAATATCCGGCAACGCTCCATATCAACATTGACAAAAATTTTCGAGGATCTCATATCGGATCACGGCTCATTGACCATTACTTAAATTTTTTACAGCACAGCAAAGTATCCGGTGTCCACCTTGGGAGCATTTCTGACGCCGCTAAAGAATTCTTTCTTAAAAAAGGCTTTATCCTATTGCATCAAGGTCAACGTTCCTATTTGCGATACACCTTGGGACGGACATTAAATTATTATATTTTTGGAAAAAAGATTTTACTTGTCGAAAACGATAGATAACGAAATGAAAAAATACAGATTAGCCACGCTTCTATTTCTTCTTGTTTTAACCATTTTTCTTTTTATAGCCTATCACTGGCAACAGCCAACTACGCAAACATGGCTTAAGACTGCCTTATCGAAAAATCCTGATCGTATTCTTATTCTTGCACCGCACCCTGACGATGAGGTCTTAGGATGCGCAGGGATCATCCAGCGCGCAAGAAAAATGAACGTTCCGGTCAAAATTGTCTTTTTAACATATGGTGACAACAATCAGTGGTCTTTTTTAGTCTATCGCAAACACCTTGTTCTTACGTCAAAGGCTGCTCAAGCCATGGGACAGATTCGCCACGAAGAAGCAATTGCAGCAGATAAAATCCTGGGAGTCGACAAAGCGCATCTTATTTTTTTGGGATATCCTGACTTTAAAACACTCAACATCTGGTATTCGCACTGGAAGGCTAGCCCTCCAGCGAAAAGTATGCTCACCGGCGTCAAAGAGGTTCCTTATCAGAATGCCTTTCATCCAGGGGCGCCGTATAAAGGTGAAGAGATCTTAGAAGATTTAAAAACCATTATCCGTGAATTCAAACCAACAAAGATCTTTGTCTCTCATCCATCCGATTATAACGTCGATCATCGTTCGTTATACCTTTTTACGCGCGTTGCTTTGTGGGATCTTGCCGATGAAATCAAAACATCCTTGCACCCGTATCTTATCCATTATAAAAACTGGCCTTTACCTCGGGGATTTCATCCTAAAATTACTTTATCTCCGCCACAATACCTAAAAAATCAGATCGGCTGGAAAGCAAATACCTTGACCGATGATGAAATTGCCATAAAACATCTTGCGATTCAAAAACATCACTCGCAATACATCTCAAGCCCGGGATATCTTCTCACGTTTATCCGCTCGCCAGAGCTTTTCGGAGATTTTGCTGATATCCTTGTGGAACCAAACACGCAGGATAACTCCTTAGCGCCCTCAAGGCAAGAAGACTTCAAGACGCTTCCAGATGATCTTATGGCCGAAGAAGCAGCATCCTTTATTGGGATCGAAGAAGGCTCTGTCCACCTTGAAGACAATTGCTTGATCATGTCTATCAAGCTATCACGTCCCTTAGGAAAAGCTTCTGGTTTGTCTCTGTATGCCTTTGGATACCGTAACGATGTACCTTTTAAAGAGATGCCAAAGATACGGCTACGATTTGCAAATATTGGCCATAAAATCTTTGATCAATCACGTCAGATAAAACATAAAGGAGTTGTTATCAAGCGAAAGGCTAAAACGCTTCTCGTTCGCATTCCGCTTGATTTACTCGGGAAACCACAGAAGATCCTTACGAGCGCTAGCACCTATCTTGGCGCGATACCTCTGGATTGGGTTCCATGGCGAGTTCTAAATATAAAATCTTCCACAAACGCTGTTTCAAAAAAGGAGAAATAAGAAATGCTGCGAAAACTTTTCTTTCTTGTTGTCTGTCTTTTAGTCTTAGCCATAATGCCCGTGAGCGCCTTTGCAGAGATGACGTTTAAATGGGGCGGGGCCGAGCGCATTCGCCATGAATACTGGAAAAATATGCGAGATGTCGATAATAACCAAAAAGACACACGTAATTTTTTCCGCATCAAAAGCTCCGTTTGGGGACAGGCGGATATGAATAAAAACTTAAGCTTTTTTGCAAAGCTTACAAATGAATTTAAGGCTTATACATTTTTTGAAGGTACTACCGGTTCCGTTGTTGATAAAAATGCCAGCAAAAAAGGATATCATTTTGATATCAATGAAATTGTTTTTGATAACTTGTATGCGGATTTTAAAAATATTCTAGATATGCCCGTTGATTTTCGCTTGGGTCGACAAGACTTTCTAGGAACCTATGGTGAAGGATTTCTTATTATGGACGGCACACCGCAGGATGGCTCAAGAACGTTTTATTTTAATGCCGCCAAAACAAGCTGGCGCATCAATGAAAAGAATACCCTTGATTTTATCTACATGAATAATCCTCGCGACGAAGAATTCTTGCCTGTCATTAATCGTTCGGAGCTGACTAAGACGGGGTCTTCGACCGATGACAAAGTTCCACAGCTCTTGAATACAACAGATGAGCAAGGTTATGTCTTATATTTAAAAAATAAAAATATTGAAAATCTAGGACTCGAAGCCTATTACATCTTTAAGAAGGAAGACGAAGAAGGCGGGACAGGTTTACAATCTAAAGAAAGCTATATTAACACGCTTGGTTCATTTGCAAAATATGACTTGAATTCTTGGACGCTGCGTGGTCAACTCGCCGGTCAATTTGGTGATTATGGCGATGAAGACCGTTCTGCCGTCGGTGGTTATGGTTTTGTTGACAAGAACTTTGAAGATGCAAAATGGACACCTAAGGCAAGCCTTGGTTATGTTTATTTATCAGGTGATGACCCAGCAACAGCCAAGAATGAAGCCTGGGATCCGCTTTTTTCACGCTATCCATGGATGTCAGAACTTTATGTTATCACTATCGCAAGCGATACAAATGTCGGGATCGCTGGCTACTGGACCAATATTTCCATGATACGCGCCGAGCTATCTGCAAAGCCAACAAAAAAATCTAAGGCAACTCTTACGTATAATTATTTACGGGCAAATGAATCCGTGGCAAGCAATGCCTTTTGCTCTGGAACAGGGAAAGAGCGAGGCCATCTGCCTCAGGCGAGGATCGATTATGCCTTTACCAAAAATATTTCTGCCTATGTCTTGGCCGAATATTTAATTCCTGGAAATTTTTATAAAGATAAGGACACCGCTTTATTTTTAAGAACTGAGCTTCAGATAAAATTCTAAGCTGTTGCTTGTTACGAAAATTATAAATAAAAAGTTTTATCGGATTAATAAAAATGATATATTAATCCCGGATTTTGTATTAGCCTCGCACCGAGAGGCTACACAAAATCCGCCCAAAGGGCAGCAAAGTTTCGACAACATTATAGGACTTTGCTGGGTGACCCCGCGAAGCGATCCCGCAACTGCGGGATAAATTTTGCATGTTCTTTGCTTTTCTTATAAATGTAATGCAAAATTTGGGTTTATCCCTATTCACCAGCTGTTTATAAAAAAGTATTCATAGAGAAGGCCATCTTGTGAGCAATCAAATTCTTGGAAAAAAACAATTATCTGCTGACGTTGTTCAAATGAAGATAGCTGCGCCACTTATTGCAAGCGAGCGGCAGCCAGGTCAGTTTATCATTTTACAAATTGACCCTCTAGGAGAGCGCATTCCTTTAACCATCGCCGATGCCGATGAACAACAGGGAACCATTGATATTATTTTTCAAGTTGTTGGAAAAACAACGACCTTGCTTTCTCGACTCAACGTTGGCGAATCCATTTTAAGCTTAGTGGGGCCGCTTGGAAAACCAACGCACCTTGAACAATTTGGAACCGTTGTCTGTGTTGGCGGAGGGATCGGTGTGGCTCCCATGCATCCGATCGCAAAAGCTATGAAAGAAAAAGGCAATCGCGTTATTATTATTATTGGGGCTAGGAACAAAGAGCTTCTTATCTTGTTAGATGAAATGACCGCGATCGCTGATGAGCTCATTGTCTGCACCGATGATGGATCTTATGGGCGTAAATGTCTTGTGACCGAACCCTTAAAAGAAATTTGCGAACGAACACAAAAACCTAA
The DNA here is from genome assembly GCA_041664145.1 of Candidatus Omnitrophota bacterium. GTDB lineage: Bacteria > Omnitrophota > Gorgyraeia > Zapsychrales > Aceulaceae > CALGLP01. The sequence goes on from JBAYLJ010000001.1 coordinate 24,928, forward strand.
TCTTGTCGTTGCCATTGGGCCGCCCATCATGATGAAATTTTGTGCGCAAACAACAAAAGCCTTTGCTGTCCCAACGGTTGTGTCCTTAAATACGATTATGGTCGACGGTACAGGGATGTGCGGAGGATGCCGAGTCTCAGTGGGAAAAGAAACAAAATTTGTTTGTGTCGATGGTCCTGAATTTGACGGCCATTTGGTTGATTTTGACAACATGATGAATCGCCTCAAGACATATGTCCCTTACGAGCGAAACGCGCATCATCAATGCAAGCTGGATGCGCAGATACAAAAAAAGATCTAAAAAAAATTTCTATGAGCCATAAAACAGCCGATCAACTTAAAAAGGAAGCAACAAAAGCTTTCAAAGAAATTCTTCCCAGGGCCTCTTCCTTAACACCTAAAGAACGCTTGACGATTCCTGCTCAAGATATGCCTTCTCAGGATCCGCATGAGCGACGAAAAAATATGTTTGAGGTAACGACAGGCTATTCTCAAGAACAAGTACGCCTAGAGTCCATGCGCTGCTTACAGTGCAAAAATGCTCCTTGTATCACGGGATGTCCGGTTGCCATTAATATTCCTGGTTTTATTCAAGCTGCTGGCGAAGGAGATTTTCAAAAGGCGATTAACATTATTAAGCAAAACAATGTGCTTCCTGCGATTTGTGGACGAGTTTGTCCTCAGGAAGAGCAATGTCAGACCAACTGCACGGTTGGAAAAGCTCTTAAAAATAGAAATCTTGCTGTTTCCATTGGGCGTATTGAGCGGTTTGTTGCTGACTGGGAGCGAGAAAACGGAAAAACAA
>JBAYLJ010000002.1:0-17787 GCA_041664145.1 Candidatus Omnitrophota bacterium
TACTTCGGCGCACCAGGGCCGAAGGATATGAGCCAGGGCCTTGGGCACACACATGAAAAGACTTACGTGGGTGAAGTAAAGAAATTTTACGCCAAGATAGGCGTGGCGGATATTCGTGTGCAAAGCGGTGTTCTGAAAAAAGGGGACACCTTGCTTTTTATTGGAAATTCAACTCCCGCCCTAGAAGCAAAGGTAAGCGAGATGCAGGCCAATCACGTTTTTGTCGAACGAGCGCTTAAAGGAACGGCTGTCGGCGTGAAGCTTCCCTTTGTGGTCAGGCCCCGCGATAAGGTTTTCCTTTGGAAGAAAAAAAGAGTATGCATCTCTGGTGTGTAAAATGATATATCATAAAACAATGACCCTCCTTGTCCTATGAAACGTTTTCTTTATTCTTTTCAGAAAAATATTTTTGCAAAATTAAATCGGTTTGAACTCATTTGCTTTTTGTTGATCGTTATCGGTATTATCTTAAGGCTCAAGCATTATTTCATGAACTGCTCGCTGTGGACAGATGAGGCCTGGGTGGCGGTAAGCATTACGAGCCGATCGTTCATGGATATTCTCCAAGATATTGATATTTTTCCTAACGCCTCTAAGCCGCCATTAGGCTTTCTTGTTTTAGCCAAACTTTCAACTTTCATTTTTGGCAACAATGAATATGCCTTAAGATCTTTTTCTCTTGCTTGCGGTGTCTCGTCTTTATTTTTATTCCATCACCTTGTAAAAAGACTTAAAGATAATATGCTCACGATCTTGACGCTGGGTTTCTTTTGCCTGTCGCCAACCCTTATTTATTTTTCTGCGGAATTGAAGCAGTATTCGCTAGATCTTTTTATAGGACTTATTTTATATCTTATCCTGATTCCATTAGCGCAGACAGAGCTTCATCTTAAGAAAGCAGCCTTGATCGGTCTTTTAGGATGCTTGGCTATGTGGGTCTCGAACGCAGCTTTGTTTATTCTTGCCGGATTTGGCGCCATGATCACGATCGTTGCGCTAGAGCGTAACCAACTGAAAACTTTGTGCTATTCGCTTGTTATTTATGTTTCCTGGGGCGCAAGCTTTTGGTTTTTATATCAGCGATCCTTGTCAGGCATGATGACCAACGAGAATCTGCTGCAGACATGGCCTGGGGCGTTTTTGGAAAGTCCAATATTTTCCAAAGAAGCGTGGGTGTGGGTAGGTGAAATATTTTTAGCTATGTTTACTGATCCTTTGGGGATTTCTTTTGCCGGGGTTGCTTTTGTTTTATTTATGTTCGGGTTGATCATATTGTTACGCGACAAAAGAGAGTACGCGCTGTTATTTTTCTTTTCTATTTTTGTGACATTGCTTGCCGCGATCTTTCATAAATATCCTTTTCGCGGACGGCTTTTATTGTTTTTATTTCCCGCTGTGCTTATTTTTATCATCGAAGGAATGCTGTGGGTGAGTCGAAAAGCCCCTAAACGTTTTTTTGCTGCCCTATTAGTCGCGCTAAGCGTTTTGTTGTTGTTCAATCCTTTTTTAAGAACTGTGCAGGGCTTTACGAAAGATTATTGCCGTCAAGAAAATCGAGAAGCGATGTCTTTTCTAAAAGAAAATTATCGAAAAGGAGATTTTCTTTTATTAAATTCTGCGGCTCAATTTTCTTTATGGTATTACGGTAGCCGCTTTGGGATCCCAAAATTGTTCGAAGAAACTTGGGCCGGCATGGAGCGGGGTATTTTAAAGAAAGGCGTTAAGGTCGCAAGATTTTGGGAGGGGATGAAAACGGTGAAAGGAAAGAAATGTCTTCTTTTTCGCTATGAGTATATCCTCTACGACAACGATGGACAGTATCGTAAAACTCTTGCGCGCGCTGAAATGAGCAATGCTGACCTTTACATTTTGGCTGAAGGCGTGCCTTTTTCTTATCCCGTTGAGGGCCGACGCTTGTGGCTTGTCCTAGGCGATCCTTCGTCGGATTTTGAAAGAATTGCGACGTGGTCGCTCGGCCTTCGATTTCCACAAGTTTTTCAATTTAAGCGGAAAGGTATTTCGATTTATTTATACCAAGCGAAGTGATCTTAGCTATTCGCCCCACATCTGACCCTTGCCTTTTGATCCTCCATTTATTTTCTTTAGGAGCTAGAAATAAAGATTTCGATCAAGGTTTCGGTATTGGATCGCCTCAGCGATATGCTCGGGGAGGATCGTCTCTTCACCTTCAAGATCGGCAATCGTACGGGCGACCTTGAGGATCTTATCATGAGCGCGCGCGGAAAGCCCAAGCTCATCGATCGCCATTTTTAAAAGAGTGTTCGTTTCGCCGCAAGAGGCGCACCATTGTTTTATCTGGCGGTGACCCATCTGGGCGTTAGAAAAGACTTTTGTTTTGTGAAATCTTTTAAGCTGAACCTCGCGAGCCTGCGAGGTTCTCTTTTTGATTGACGCAGAGCTTTCCGCAAGGGTAGAAGATAAGATCTCACTTGCCTTAAGCGATGGAACTTCGAGGTGGATGTCGATACGATCTAAAAGCGGCCCAGAAATTTTTGAAAGATATTTTTGAATTTTTTGAGGACTGCAATGACATTCTTTTTTGGGATCGGTATACCATCCGCACGGACAAGGGTTCATCGCGCAGACAAGCATAAATTTGGCTGGGAATTTGATGCTTTTATACGCTCGCGCAACATGGACATAGTGATCTTCAAGGGGTTGACGCAACGCTTCAAGGACGTTACGGTTAAATTCAGGAAGTTCATCCAAGAAAAGGATCCCGTTATGCGCAAGGCTTACTTCGCCTGGTTTCGGGATGGTTCCGCCACCAACGAGAGAAATATCAGAAGCCGTGTGATGTGGAGCACGGAACGGACGCAGTCCGAAGGTTGTTAGATCAGGGTCTGTGAGCCCGGCGGCGGAATGAATTTTTAACGTTTCTAAGGCTTCTTCTTGGGTTAAATCAGGGAGGATCGTTATGAGCCGCTTGGAAAGCATGGTTTTGCCGCTTCCCGGCGGCCCAACCATCAGGATGTTGTGCCCTCCGGCGGCAGCAACTTCGAGGCCTCTCTTGACACGGGCCTGTCCTTTGATCTCACTAAAATCAATGTCATAACATGATTTTTCATGATCAACCTGTTTAGGGCTCATGGTTTGCGGTTTTATGAGTAAAGGATCACAAAGAAATTGAATAACTTCTGTTAATGTTTGGCACGGGAAGACCTGGCCTTTTTGAGCCAAGGCAGCTTCTTTGGCATTTTCTTTGGGGACGAGAAGGCCTAAAGGATTTTCTTTAACAAAAGCGCACGCCATGGAAAAAGCGCCTCTGACAGGTTGAATTTTACCATCTAAGGAAAGTTCGCCGACAAAGGCATAGGAGTTTAGGGCACAAGAGGATATTTTTCCTGAAGAGGCCAAAATGCCTAGGGCAATAGGAAGATCAAAAAGGGCCCCTTCTTTTTTAATGTTAGCAGGGGAAAGGTTGACGGTAATACGCTGGGAAGGGAACTGGTAGCCGCTGTTGCGGATAGCTGCGCGAACGCGTTCTTTGCTTTCTTTAATGGCATTGTCGGGAAGGCCGACGATCGTGATGGAGGGTAGGCCTCGCGCAATATCTACCTCAACAGTAATGGCAACGGCGTCAAGGTCAAGAAGGCAGAAACTTTGGACTTTTGTTAGCATGAACTAAGATGAATAATAATATTAAAGTAGTTTCTTCAAAGGAAGCTGCGGGAGAAAGAGAAAACCGCTTGCATTTCCTTCCGACGATATTTATAATGATAAATTAACACAAGGCTGCTTAAACGTCAAGAATGAATTCCCGTCAACAAAGCCGCGGTGAACTTAATTAAAGGAGTTGTTTTTTGAACATACTTTTTGCGGAACTTTTGGCCAATAAGGTTTTGATCATTACTCTTATTGTATGGATTGTGGCGCAGAGCATCAAAGTCTTTTTGGGCGTTATTCAGGAGAAAAGATTTAATTTTAAATGGTTTATCGGAACAGGGGGCATGCCTTCAAGCCATGCAGCTGGAGCCACCGCTCTTGCCGTGACTTCGGGCCTTCATTTAGGTTTTGATTCTGTTGCTTTCGCCCTGGCGGCTGTCTTTGCTCTTGTTACGATGTTTGATGCCCAAGGCGTTCGACGGTCGACAGGTCAACAAGCGCAAATTTTAAACAAAATTTTAGAGGATATTTATTGGCGAGGAAAGGTTGAGTCCGAGCAGCTTAAAGAGCTTATTGGGCATACGCCAACGCAAGTTTTTGCTGGATCTTTGCTGGGGTTTATTATTGCTATTTTTTTGTACTATTATTTATAGAGATTAGCTAACATTTTTTGAGAAGGAGAAGAGCGTGAATAAAAAAATAGGAATAGGCATCGGTATTGTTATTGCTGTCTTTTTGATTGTTAAGGGGTTGTCTTTTTTTAAGAGTGCAGGATCTTCGCAAAATGATAACCTGGGAAAAGATAATGCGGCCAGTCTTTACGAACAGGCTGTTGCCCTCGAGGCAGCCAGCGAGCCCTTGGAAGCCAGAGAGCTTTATAAAAAGATCGTTGCTGATTTCTCAGATTTTGACAAAATTGAAGATGTCCAGAAGAAGCTTGAGGCGATCAATACGAAGATCATTTTATCAAGCATGGAAACGCCAAGCACCGTTATTTATATTGTCGAGCCTGGGGATTCGCTTGCGAAGATTGCTAAAAAACATAAGACGACCGTTGCGTTGATCAAGAAAAGCAATCAGCTTAAAAGTGATGTGATCCGCGTAGGCCAAAAGATACGGATCTGGAAGGATACTTTTAGCGTTTTTGTTGATAAGTCTCAGAATATTTTGATATTAAAGTCTAATGGCGAAATTGTGAAAGTTTACGCGGTTTCAACAGGTGCAAATAATTCCACCCCTGTAGGAACATTTAAAATTGTTGTTAAGCAGGTCAACCCTGTGTGGTTTAAAAGCGGCCAAGTGATCCCTCCTGAGAGCCCAGAGAATGTTTTAGGAACGCGTTGGATGGGATTTGATAATCCTCCTGACTATGGTATTCATGGGACGACAGAACCTCAAAACATTGGCAAGCAGGTGACGGCCGGCTGTGTTCGTATGCGCAATGCAGACGTTGAAGAACTTTATGATTTTCTCCCCGAAGGAACAGAAGTGACGGTTGTCGATTAATTGTTATTGCGGACACTATTTTAAAACAAGGATTTACTATGAGCCGATTAGATTTTGAGAAACCGATCCTCGAGCTTGAGCATAAAATTTCTGACCTCAAGAAGATCGATTCTAAAAAGCAAGTGAATATCGCTCCAGAGATCAAGAAGCTTGAAGATAAGCTTGCCAAGATGCGTACGCAGATCTATGAAAATCTTACGGCTTGGCAACGCATTCAAATTGCACGCCACCCTGATCGCCCGTATACCTTTGATTATATTCGTTTGATCGCTGAGGATTTCGTTGAGGTCCATGGAGATCGGCTTTTTGCTGATGATTATGCCATGATCGCTGGATTTGCGACGATCGATAAACAAAAAGTGTTCGTGATCGGGCATCAGAAAGGACGCGATATCAAAGAAAATGTTATGCGTAATTTTGGTTGTGCGCATCCTGAAGGCTATCGCAAGGCCATGCGCTTGATGAAGCTGGCGGAAAAGTTTAATCTTCCCATTGTTATTTTTATTGATACGCCTGGGGCTTATCCTGGTGTCGGTGCTGAAGAGCGCGGACAGGCGCAAGCGATCGCAACGAATTTAATGGAAATGGCTGAGGTGGCAACACCTATCGTGGCTTTTGTTATTGGAGAGGGTGGAAGTGGAGGCGCTTTAGGTATTGGCGTCGCGGATCGTGTACTGATCTTGCAACATGCGTATTATTCGGTTATTTCGCCCGAAGGCTGTGCGTCTATTTTATGGCGCAGCAGCGTGCGTGCTCCTGACGCAGCAAAGGCTTTGAGAATTATGGGAGAAAATCTTTTGGAGTTTGGAATTGTTGATGAAATTGTCGAAGAACCTTTAGGCGGCGCGCATCGTAACCCAGAAGTAATGGCCGCGGCTGTTAAAAAAGCAGCGATCAAGCATATCAAAAAACTTGTCACACTTTCCAAGGAAGACCTTTTAGCCGCTCGTTATGAACGTTTTCGTAAGATCGGTAAATTTCAAGAAGGTTAATATTCCTCTTGGCCTCTTTTAAACAAGGCGTACATATAATGTCGCAAGCCTCTCGTAAACCCGATATCAAAGAATTTTCTTTTCCTGATCTCCAGAGCTATCTTCAAGAAAAACATTTCCCTCTTTTTCATGCTCAGCAGATTTTTGATTGGATCTACAAAAAAGGTGCTCAAAATTTCGAGGGCATGACGAATCTTCCTGCCAAGCTTAAAGAACAGCTAAGAACTGATTTTTCTTTTTCATGGGCTGTGCTAGAGAAAAAGAAGATTTCTAAGGATGGAACGGCTAAATTTTTATTTAAAGTTGGCGAGGACGAATATATCGAAACAGTTTTTATACCCACTCAAAAGAGAGGGACGATATGCCTTTCTACGCAAGTGGGTTGCAAATTTGGATGTGCTTTTTGCGCAAGCGGTTTAAATGGCTGGGTTCGTCAGCTGTCGTGTGCGGAAATCCTTGAGCAAATTCTTTTTGTCAAAAAGGACGTCTTTCCTCATACGCTAACGCATATTGTTTTTATGGGGGTCGGAGAACCGTTTGACAATTATGATAATGTCTTAAAAGCTATTTATCGGATTAATGCTAAAGAAGCCCTTGAGGTTGCTGCACGACGCATAACGGTTTCTACGTGCGGATTGATCCCTCAAATAAAACTTTTTGCGAAAGAACTCCTGCAGGTTGAACTTGCCATTTCTTTACATGCGTCTAATAGCGCCCTGCGTAGTAAGCTGATGCCGGTTAATCAGACACATTCCCTTGAAGATCTTATCGCCTGTTGTCGCTGGTATGCCAAGGCGACGAATCGTCAAGTGACCTTTGAATATGTTTTGATGAAAAATGTTAACGCAAGTCTTAAGGATGCTCAAAATCTCGCGAGGCTTTTAAAAGGTTTCTTGTCTAAAGTTAATTTGATCATTTATAATAAAAATGATTCTTTAGGTTTTTACCCTCCGGACAAAGAAGAGATCCTCGCCTTTAAGCAGGCTCTTGAGCAAAAAGGCATTCCTGTCACTCTTCGTACTGCTCGCGGAAACGACATCGATGCTGCGTGTGGGCAGTTGCGTATTCAAACAAAGTAATAGTTTTTAAAAAGAAAAGTATTTATGGTTTTACGGCAGGCTGTTCAAGCTTATCGCTAGCAGATTGGATCAGCTCAAGGATCTTGGGATTGTTGAGAAGATTTTTAAATTGGGGATTTGACTGCAAAGCGTTGACGTCGCGATTGACAATGGCTTGCATGATTTCAGGCTGATTAAGGGTTTGCATGATTTCTGGGTCTGCAGCTATTTCTTTAGCTCCAGATAGAAAATTTTGGTCTGTCATCAGTTGCTGTTGCATGTTATGGATCTGGCTGTCAAGAGGGTTGCCAGAGGAGAGGTCTTGCTGAGGAAGCCCGCTTGCGGGCACATCTAAGGCCAACGCTGAAATATTAACAATATCCTCATCCTTGATCTGTAATGTTCCCAGAGAGGAGCGAACGGTATAGACATTATTTTCAAAAGAAAGAATTTCTCCAACGATTTTTGTTCCATCTTTCAGGGCTACGATCCTTTTTTCTTGGGCCAGCGCATGGGAAGCTGCAAGACAAAGGATTATGAAAGAAAAGATGAGCGTGTACGATCTTTTTATCATAAGCTAAGTGTAGAATACTTTTTTTGTTTTTGCAATAATCATATTGGGCTATTGTTTTCTTTGAAAAATGCTGAATTTTAATTCTCAAAAGTTTCTTTAAGAGTATAATAAATTCTTAAGAGGCGGCATACAAAAAGAAGGCAGGGAAATCTCACCATGGGCACCATTGAACATCGAAGGCTTTTTCGCGCAGAAGTTTTCACAAAAATTTCTTACGAAACTATTAAGCCACCTTTTGTCAAAGGCAGGGCGGTAACCGTTGACGTTAGTTCCATTGGTATTCACATGATCGGCGCAGAACGCCTTGAGGCTGGCACAGAGCTTTTACTTAAGATTTTCTTTGAAAGTCGAAAAACTCCGATATCTGCGACGGCTAAAGTCATTTGGCAAAAAGAGTGCATGCATCAGCCAAACAAAAAGAAAGTGTATTATGCCTGCGGGCTGATGCTTCTTGATATGGCGCCCCAGGATGCTATCTTAACTTCGGATTATATTTTTGATGCCGCAAGCAAACATCAGCTTTCTTGCGAAAAGCAGATCATTCAACAACTGCAGGGCAAGGGCTAGGGTCTAAGTCCAAGAATACCCTGATCCCCGCTGCTACCTTTCTTAAGCAACTTCTTAATATCTTTTAAAGTTTTCCAAAAAAAGGTCATTAAATGATCTTTTCTAGAGGTATTTATTCAGCCGGCTTTGAGGTGTTTTGTTTTGCTTGTTCTAACAGTTGTTTTTGTAGTTCCAGCTGCTGCTTCTGTATTTCCAAAGATTGTTTTTGTATTTCCAGCTGTTGTTTCGTTAATTCTAAAGACTGCGATGGATATTCTTCCTGGGTACGGCTGCAGCTTTCTTTACAGTAGGATATGTCACTAGGGCTGGCGTTGTTGTTTTGGGAAATACATCTTTCGAAACAGCTGCTATTTTCCTCTGCGCAGCACACACCTATAAATGAAGCCAATAGAGCGACAATTAAAATGGTTATTTTCATCTCTTCTCCTTGTTAAGCCAAGTATATCAAATAACTTTAATTTTGTTAAATAAATTAACCGCAGAAATAAAAGGTTAGCCTCGCCATCTGGTGCCAATTTTGTTGCTTCTTGGGTTACGGGAGGAGGGTTTCTAGGCGAGAATGTGGGAGAAATTAGTGCCGAAGGTGGGAGTCGAACCCACATGCCCGTGAAGACACCGGTTTTTGAGACCGGCGCGTATACCAGTTCCGCCACTTCGGCATATTTGGTGGAGCTGGAGGGAGTTGAACCCTCGGCCTCTTGCATGCCATGCAAGCGCTCTCCCAACTGAGCTACAGCCCCAATAATCTTTATTAAGTCAAAATTAAAAGGTCAAAATTCAAAATTTGCATTTTTGAGCTTTGACTTTTGAATTTTAAATTATCCTTATGGTGTGTCAATATATCATCTCGTCTCTTTTTTGTCAATCAGGGATAGGGGGCAATCTCGCTTCAGAGGTCGTCGATTTTCTGAAGTCTTGCAAGAGAAATCCTTTAGTAGACATTCCGTAGTTTCTTAACATTTATGTTTTAAAAGGAATTGCGCTTAAAGATGATGACTGCGTAATTGTCCACAGATGATCGAGTTTCGTTCACCCAACGGCCAAAGCTAATGACTGGCGTGTAATTTTCTATGACATATTGGATTAAAGAGGGGCAGAAGGGGCCGTCTCTTTTTTTAGGGGCTGACAAGAAAAGAGGATCGGCTGCGACGTCGTTTGATACTAGTATCCAGTTAATGTGTTTTTTCTCAAGTTCTTGAATAATCATGGCTTGCTCTTGGCCGATATTTTGATAATCTTGAAAATTCATCTGCCAGATAGGGCTGTTACGATTTGTTAAGAAATAGAAAAAAGGTTCATAGGGAATCGCTAAGAATTCTTCTTTTTCTTTGAGATGATCGTTGAGAAACGCCGTGGTTTTCTGAACTGTTATGAACCAGTCAAAAGGATTGAAGGTGTAGACTTGGCTGTATTCTGTTTTTAGGAGAAACCCTGGCTGGGTACGTTGTATACGTAAAAAAGAGAGAATGTGATAAGCCGTTGTCGCGACGAAGAGATTGACAATAATGATTAAGGAGAGTTGGAAGATCTTCGGCAAGCGAGAGACCCCGTATCCGATGATAAGCCAGAAAAACAAAAATTCGAAAGGGGCTGCCCATGTTTTAGAATAATTCGGACTCCCTCCAAAATATTCGTGCAAGCTGAGGAAAAGAAAAAAAAGACAAGCTAAAAGAATGATCCCCATGCGTTTTTTGGAGATCGTTGTTTTTTCTGCATGAGCTCTAGGAAGGAGGAACATGAGCGAAGCGAGGGAGAACGTGAGGAACAATAGCATAGACGGCCAAGAATGTATGATCATCTGCCATAACGAGGAAAGATAGCCAAAGATGCTTTTCCATAGTGTATTTTTGATAGGGTCGGAAATTCGGTATTGAGGTAAAAAAGGAAAACACTGCAATAGCTGCTCACGTGACAAAGGATAGACAAGGGCAAAATAGGCAAGGCCTATAGCGAGAGCAGTGGTGACGATCCCAGCGAAAAGAAATTTTTTATGATGCGAGATGGCTTGATCGACATATTTTGCCCAGAGAAATAGCAGGATAGAAACAGCCATGAGATTGATGATCCCAAAATTTATTTTTATAAGGGCAAGGATGAACAGGCATAAAAAACACCCTAGGGCATATTTTTTCTTTTTTTCATTAAGGTAAAGGACTAAGAGATAAAATAAGAGTAAGAGAAAAAGAATGCCTCCGGTATGGCAATAAGTGTGGTCAAAGCGTGGCGCAAAGACATTGAAAAACATGGCGCCAGTAAAAGAAAGAGCCGGAGAAAGCAACCTTGAAAGGATAAGGAAGAATACGATACAGCATGAAAACTGTAAGAATAAATTTCCTTGGATGGCGCTTTGAATGCTAATCCCTAAAATTTTGTAGATGAAGGCATAGTAATAGGGCGTCAAGGGCCCGTAAGGCCACCAATAATCGCGATAGGGCACTTGTCCCTCGAGGGTCTTTTTAAAGGCATACAAATCTCGCCCATGGTCTCCTTGAGTAATGTGAGGCTGCCAGTCGTGCATGGGCCCTAGAAAAAGAAGAGAGAAAATAATTGTTAAGAGAAAGAAAAGAACAAATTGACGTCGGGAGGTAAAAATTTTCATATGGGTCAATATATCATTTAGCGGTATTTTTGTCAACACGGCGCCATGGGTGCACGATATCGAGATTTAAGGCTTCTGTCTCTGAGGGGAGGTATTGCGCCTCTTCGTCGCGGGAAGTATCATCGCTTAAGAGAATACGATAGAAATGGCTGTCGCTTAAAGGCCCCGTGCGGCATATGCCGATGAAATAAGAAGATGGTTCAAGAGTAAGCGGTGGGTTAAAGTGAAAAGATACCACGCTCCCTTGAGGATCGCTTGATAATTTCTCTGCTTTAACAAGGGAAGAAAAAGTTTGGCCGTACGGAGCAAAAGAGGCAAATGTTTTTGCTGCCGGGGTGGGAATTTTTCTATAGACATAGGCCATGAGGCTATCTGTCGGGTTACCGATCTTTATGATACGTCTTTCAATCTTGTTTAACTCTTTTAGCGTCCTGACTTCCAGGTATTCTCCTTGATAGGCATAGAGACTGCTTTGGGTACCCAAAAAACGAATAGGATGAAAGGCGGATTCAAGGTATTCCGTGCATGGTATATTTTTTAGTCGATCCTGCTGTATTTTTTCTGCGGATAATAGCCGAATATAACCTTTTTTGAGGTCTTTGTCAGAGATCAAGTTTTTTGTTAGGCTCATCCATGATAAGATTTCTTCTTCTTGTGACCAAAGCTTACTTGACGTTACTGTCTTGAATGTGCGAGTTGTGTATTGATCGAGTGTTCCTTTGCGCACTATTTCATTTAAATAAATATCTTTATCAAAATCTTGATATGTGCCGTAGGCGCTTAAAATACTTTTTGTTGTGATCGGTAGCAAAAGGACATAGCCTTGTTTTACCTGGTGAAGATCTTTGATAGATTTGAGGGTAAGCGTTTTTAATGTCTGAGGGTTTAGATGCTGCAGAATATAAGAACGTAGAGGGTAAAGCGCATGTACGTAGAGGGTTTGAATATTCATTGCCTTAAGTGTTTGAGAGACGTAGGTTGTCGCTAGGCGAGAAGGAAAAAGATCTGTGACAAGGAGATATCCGTTGATACCCACATGCAGAAAAAAAGCAATCCCGCCAGCGCAAAGTAAAGCCTTTTTCTGGATACAACAAAGCTTGGGATAAATATTTTTAAAAAGATCGTAAAGACTTGTTCCTAGCAGAAAGAGAATTCCAAGAAAGGCTGGGAAGTAATTTGCTCCATATTGTGAAACGCCTTTGGCTTCTGCCATGATGATCGGAGACAGGCTTAGAACTATTATTCCCAGAAAGCGCATTTTTGACCGAAGAGATTTTTCTTGGCACGCTCTAAAAAATAAGTACGCTAAACAAAAAAAAGCAACAGGGAAAAGAACAGGCATGACTAAGAAAAAATATTTGACAACCCATAGAATGTTCCCTCGTAGAGGGACAAGGGCTCCGGGAACCCATTGTTGCAGGATATGCTGATAGCTATAGAGATGATTTTCGTTAGCACTTGCGTTAATATAAACGATATATTGTCTGATATTGTAGGCGATATAGGGTGCATTAAAATAAAGAAACGCAATAAGAAAGCCACCCGTGAGCAGAAACCATCGTGACAGGATAGAAAGAGGAGAGGTTTTCTTTGTCAGCCAAAAGAATTCTACTCCTAAAACAGTTATATAAAAAGGAATGTAGGCAAAGGAGACGGGTGAGGAATACAGCATAAAGCCTATAGAAGCACCAGAAAAGAAGTGCGCGACAAGAGAAAAATTTTTATGAAAAGTAACAAGAAGCCATGTTGCAAAAAGAAAAAAGAACAGGCCAAGGGGTTGATGTTTCGGGAAGAGAATATAAATATAAGGCCATAGGCATGAAATACACAGAAGGTAGCAGATCAAGCCAATCCGTTTGCCCCAGTACGTTTTTGCAATAAAAAAAAGAAGAGCTGCTGAGAAAAAGAACGCGGAGGCAAAAAGAATGATGATGGGACGTAACGTCTGATAGTCATGAAGAGCTTTTTGTGAAAGATAGACGAGCGCGACCATAGCTTCTTTTCCGTGTAACCAGTTGTTGTATCGGTAGTCAAACCCATCGTGAATTTGTGATAAATATTGGATAAAAGGGATCCTTGCTGCTGCAGGCAGGTAATAGGCGTCAGCATCTGACGGGAAGAAATTTATATCCCACAAGAGGGCAACAACAAGAATGGTTAAGATCAAAGAAAAAAGAAGAATAAAGAGGTTTGTTTTTTCGATTCGCATGATGCGTTGTGCCTGGTTAAAGACTTTTTATAAATATCATTTGCGCTATGCCTTGTCAATAAGTACCTTTTCTAGATTGTCAACCATCTTATACTATTTAGGTTGACAATTAAAATCGAGATCAGTATGATGTTTTTATTCTGTAGACTTTTTTAAAACGGGTGATTAGCCATGAAAAATAAGATTTTAAATTATTTAAAAGAAAAAGACGATTTTGTTTCCGGCCAAGGCATGAGCAAGGCCTTAAAGATGAGCCGGACAGCTGTTTGGAAATATATCAAGCAACTTCAGGAAGAAGGGTATCTTATCCAGGCTATTTCTCGTCGAGGATATAGGCTTCTGAGAGAACCAGATAAGATCTTGCCGGACTTGATCCAGGGAGGGTTAAAAACAAAGATTTTTGGCCGCGAGATCTTCTATTTTAAGTCTGTTGATTCGACGATGAATGAAGCTGCTAAGCTTGCCGCTCAGGGTGCGCAGGAAGGCGTTGTTGTCTGCGCGGAAACGCAGACCAAAGGCCGAGGCCGGCTGGGGCGATCTTGGGTTTCTTTAAAAGGTAAGGGGATTTATTTTTCTGTTATTTTGCGCCCGCGGGTTTCCTTGAGCGACGCCTCTTGCCTGACGCTTGTTTTTGCTGTGGCGGTGTGCCAGGCGATCCGCCTGGCTACCGGAGTGGACGCTAAGATCAAATGGCCCAACGATATTCTTGTTGGGCAAAAGAAGATCGCGGGTATTTTGACAGAATTAAACGCCGAGCTTGATCGTATCCATTTTATTATTTTGGGTGTTGGGATTAATATCGGCGGGCAGATGTCCTCTTTGCTTGCCGAGGCGACATCTCTTGACAGGGAGGCCTCGCGAAAGGTTTCCCGTGTTTCTCTGCTGCAAGAGATCTTACGACAGATGGAAAAATATTATCAGCTTTTTCATGCGCAAGGTTTTGTTCCCATCGCAGATACTTGGCGGTCGTTGTCTGCGACATTGAAGGCACACGTCAAGGTTGTGGAATTAAATAAAACCACAGAAGGGATGGCCGTGGACATTGACAATCAGGGCGCTCTTCTTATCAAAGAAAAAAGCGGTGTCATTGTTCGTAAAATATCAGGAGATATTATCCATCTTTACCCCGTTAGAGAAGATCGCCGACAAAACCGATGAGGAAACAAATAGCACAGTCGGTGTGTTAAACCATCTATAGTATTACCGTTAGGGTGAAGTTCTCTAACGGGGCGAGGCACAAATATGAACGAAGCTATTTTTTTAAAAACATTTTTATCAAAACTACAAGATCAAAAGCTTCATCGGACGCTCAAGGGCGTGTCGGGAGCCCAGGGCGCGCACATTGTTTTTGAAGGCCGCAAGGTTGTCAATTTTTGTTCTAATAATTATTTAGGGCTGGCTAACGATGTACGCCTT
The DNA here is from genome assembly GCA_041664145.1 of Candidatus Omnitrophota bacterium. Taxonomy (GTDB): domain Bacteria; phylum Omnitrophota; class Gorgyraeia; order Zapsychrales; family Aceulaceae; genus CALGLP01. The sequence goes on from JBAYLJ010000002.1 coordinate 14,549, forward strand.
GTGAAGGTCGCGAAAAAATCTCTTAAGGGGGAAGGCCTTGGTTCTGGCGCTGCGAGGCTTATCTGTGGAAACATGAATTCTCATGTTCAGCTTGAGAAGAAAATCGCTACATTTAAAAATGTTGAAAGCTGCCTTGTCTTTAGCACCGGCTATATGGCCAACGTCGGTATTCTTTCGGCTTTGTGCGATCGAGAGGATATTATTTTTTCGGACAAACTTAATCATGCGTCTATTATCGATGGGATCTTATTAAGCCGTGCTAAATTTAAACGCTATCCTCACAAGGACATGAACGCTCTTGAAGAGATGCTCAAAGAAAGTCTTGGTTATCGAAAACGCCTTATTGTCACCGATAGCGTCTTTAGTATGGATGGCGACATCGCGCCTTTAAAAGAAATTGTGAACTTAGCCAAGAAATATGAAGCTATGGTGATGATCGATGAGGCGCATAGTTTTGGCGTTTTGGGGTCTCAGGGAAGAGGCTTGGCAGAGGAGCTGGGGGTAGAGGAAGATATTGATATTCATATGGGCACGCTTTCTAAAGCCGTTGGGAGCTTTGGCGCTTATTGCTGTGGATCAAAAGCGCTTATTGATTTTTTGATTAATAAGGCGCGCAGCTTTATTTACACAACGGCGATGCCGCCGTCAATTGCTGCAGCGTCGATCCAGGCAATTGAAATGATAAAGAGGGAGCCTAAGCGAAGAGAAAAACTTTTAGAAAATGCAACACGGATGCGTGATGGCTTGCAAGCGGCAGGATTTGATACCCTGAACTCTGTGACACCCATTATCCCTGTTTTGCTTAAAGAGGCATCGACAGCTGTTGCCTTTTCACAAAAGCTTTTTGAACGAGGAATCTTGGTTCAAGCGATCAGGCCGCCAACAGTTCCTGAAAACACGGCTCGATTGCGTGTGACTGTCATGGCGACGCATTCAAAACAAGATATTGAAAAAGCGCTTCAACTCTTTAGCGAAGTCAAGGAAGAGCTATGTCTTACTTAACGACAGGCAAAGATATTCGTTGGCATTATAATGTGCTTGGCCATGGCCCCTGTCTTTTTCTTATTCATGGTTGGGCCGCCAATATGCGTGTCTTTAGCCAGCAGGCGAGGCATTTTTCATCGGACTATAAGGTCGTCTTGCTTGATTTGCCTGGGCATGGAAAAACAGACTGGAGGCCTGTGACGTTTGATGAAGTGGCCACACAGATCAAAGAGATCGCTGATCACATTGGTGTGGATAAGTTTTGTGTTGTTGGTAGTTCTATGGGTGGGTTTATTGGGCTTAACATATCCAAGCTTTTTCCATCACGGGTGGAAAAAATTGTCATGGTGGGTTCTTTGCCGAAATTTTTAAGAACGCAAGAGTGTCCCATTGGGCTCACCGTGCAAGAAATGGAAAAGCTGCGCATGCAGCTGAAAACGAAATACCCATCTATCTTGGACATTTTTTTCCGGTCGCTTTTTACGCGCCAAGAACGCGAAAGCGAAAAGTTTAAATGGATCCATCAGTTCCGTAAGCAAGAAAAAGCGCCTAGTCGGGAAGCCCTGATGAGTTTTTTGGAAATGTTAATGCACGCCGATTTGACAGATTCTTTAAAAGCGGTGAAGGCGCCTATTCTTTTTTTGGCCGGATGCCAAGATTATATTTGCTCAGAGAATTCTTTGAAGTTTATTCAAGAGATGATTCCGCAGGCCCAGATTAATTTGATGGAAGGCTGTGGCCATTTCCCCTTTTTGATTCAATCGGCAGAGTTTAATAAAGTGGTTGAACAATTTTTATCTCAAAAAAGATGAGTCCTGTGATGATCTCAGAACCCCAGAAGGCTTTCTCAAAAGCATCTAGCCGCTATGATCGTTTTGCTGCTTTGCAAAAAGAAATGGGCCTTGAGCTTCTTGCCAAGATCCCTGATAAAAAATATCAGCATCTTTTAGATATTGGTATGGGAACAGGATGGCTTACGGAACAATGTGGCAAGCGTTTTAGTAAGACGAAAACAGCTGGTATCGATTATGCGTTAGGCATGGTTGAATGTGCAAAAAAAAGAAAGATTGATCGCATTGTTCAGGCAGATGCGCAAAGCCTCCCCTTTAAAGAGGATACCTTCGATCTTGTTATTTCTAATTGTGTTTATCAGTGGGTTGAGGATATTCCTAAAGCCTTTGGTGAAACTGCGCGTGTATTAAAAAAGGAAGGGGATTTTTTCTTCACGTGCTTTGGATCTTCCACGTTAAAAGAATTACATGAATCTATCCATCACTGTGTGCCAAAAGGTCAAGGTCTTCTGCATCACTGGCGCTTGTTAAGCAAGGACAATATTCATCAGGCCTTAGAGAGGGTAGGTTTTAAGAAGATCGCCGTTTCTTCAGAAATAAAGAAAGAAAAGTTTGCTGATTTTTCAGCGCTTCTTTATTGGCTTAAGGCCATTGGGGCCAACCGCGTGAAGCGCAATGTGTTTATCGGTCCGCGGCTGTTGGCCAATGCCAAAGACTATTATCAGGAGCATTTTTCTGTTCCTGACGGCGTTGAAGCAAGTTTTGAAATTATTTTTGGAGAAGCACATTTAAGGTAATCCCGCGATCGTCCGCCTCTAAGCGTTGGCGGACTCTCTGGGATAAATTCGGATCGAACAATTTACATTCCTCACTTTGTTCGTCTGTAAATTGTGACCTCATTTATGAACTACAAACGAAAAGCCATTTTTATCACAGGAACGGACACCAATGTCGGCAAGACAGTTGCTTCGCTTGTTGTTGGACTCCTCTTGCAGAATAAAAATATTGATGTGGGTGTTATGAAACCTGTCCAGTGCGCTGGCAATGATGCGGCGTTTTTGAAAGAAAAATTAAATCTAGATGATGATTTAGGGTTGATTAATCCTTATTTTGCCAAAGAAGCTTTGTCTCCTCATCTTGCTTTTAAAAGGCAAAAAACAGAGATCTCGTTTAACCATATCCAAAAATGTTTTGAAAAACTTATCAATCGTCATGATTTTGTTTTGGTTGAGGGGGCTGGAGGGTTGTTGGCGCCTGTTCAAGGTGAATATCTTATGGCAGATTTAGCGCGGGATCTTGATCTAGAAGTTTTGATTGTTGCGCGGCTATCTTTGGGGACGATTAATCATACGTTGTTAACAATTGAGCATGCCCGTAGCTTAGGCTTAAAGGTCTGTGGAGTTATTTTTAATCAGGACAAAGAGAATTCCAGAGGTCTTGCAGAAAAGACAAATCCTTTAGCGA
>JBAYLJ010000003.1:0-17310 GCA_041664145.1 Candidatus Omnitrophota bacterium
GAAAAAAATGAGGCCGAAAGCGCATTTTGATATCAGACCCGAAAAACTTTTTGCAAAAATTCGTTAAAAATCCTTTAAGATCCGAGAATTTAATATCCTCATCAACAACCAAACCTTCAATTTGATGAAACATATAAGAATGGCTGGCGTCCATAGCATCAGGCCGATACACCTTGCCAGGAACAATAACAGCCAAGGGCGGTTTGTGTTGCTGCATAACGCGAATTTGCGCCGGCGACGTGTGGCTGCGCAGCAAAAGATGCCGCCCGGGATTTGAAGGGTCTTCTTCTTTCAGATAAAACGTATCAAAGGCATCGCGCGAAGGATGATCAATAGGGATGTTGAGCGCCGCAAAATTGTTAAATTCGGTTTCGATCTCCGGACCTTCGAAAACAGCAAACCCTAAGCGTTCAAAAATACCACAAATATCATTAATTGTTTGCGACAAAATATGACGCTGCCCCATTTCCGGCGCAACCCCAGGAAGAGTAAGATCAAAAGTGCTTGCTTGATCGATCCCTGAACTATTTTTTTCTCCAAAGCTTCGGCGTCTTTCTTCAAGAAGCTCGGATACTGTTTTTTTTAGATCATTGGCTCCTTTGCCAATAGCAGGTTTTTCTTCTGAAGAGGCTTGAGGCAAGCTAGCGTAAATTTGCGCAACTAAACCATTGCGGCCAAGATATTTAACGCGCAAGATTTCCAGCGCGCCAGCATCAGACGCGGATCGAATTTCTTGCTGAGCAGTTAAAATAAGGTCGTTAAAGTTCCAAGAGGTCATGACAATATATATTAATATTTTTAAACTTTTAATTATTATACTAGAAAAAGATTCAAAAAACTATCTTTTCTCAAAGCATTTCAGGATGACAAAAACCAGTTAATGAAAACAAAGAAGCGCGCCTGGCACAACAGGCGCGCTAAAAAAATTGTTATCAGGCCGCTATTTACTTATAAAATTTTATTTCCCGTATCCACCCTTTAGCGTAGACGCCGGCAAAGGAGGGTTGCTCGGAAGTTCATAATAAAAAGCTCCCATATCCGCCCTTGACCCATCAGGATCCTGTGGCGTGCCTGAATCCCCTGAGTTTCGGCACGGCGATGTTTCAAAAAGAGCGCCTGTGGCAAGGCTAACCTTCGGAGGAAGAAAAAGAACGCCATTTCCATAAACAAGGTTAACCGCTCCGCCCTGCATAACATCTTGTTCGTCGCCTTTGATGTCACTATATTTAATAGTGGCCGTAGTCGAAGCGCCACCGTTGATATAAAACCCTTGTTTTTTTCCATAAACCAAACAGTTATTAATTTGAACATTGAGCGGTTCTTGCAAGGTTATCCCCGCGCCTGGCGTTCCATTTAGCTCCAAGCTAATACAAGTATTGTGCAAAAGCTGCGCCTCTCGAGCAACAAAAAGAGTTATGGCTCCTCCGCCGGCATAGCCATAAGCTCCGGGGATCTGTCTAGCAAAATTATGTTCAATCTTATTACCTACGCCATAATAAGCGTAGATTCCCGACATATATCCGGTCACAGAATTATCAAGAATATAGTTGTACGAAGAGCTCCAAAGATTTATAGCATCTCCTATCGATTTATTAATCCCTGAAGCTTTTATGATATTATTTTCAAGAACATTATAGTGACTATTTTTCAAACAAATACCCTGTCCCATGTTCCCCGTAACAATATTATCTTTAATCACCATCTGTCGAACATTTTCAAGAAAAATTCCTGTGCCGTTAGGAGGGCTGCCGAGAGGGCATTCTTTTTTCACAGTAAATCCTGAGAGCATGCTATGGCTCGCTCCCCTAATAGCAGGCTGCGATAAGTCGAGGCTGTTTAAGATAGTAACCTGATTGCCTGCGCCTGTGAGATTAACTTTTTCTTTCATCTGGATGGCGGAAATAATGTCGTAGGTTCCTGCTTCAACAAAAACAGTGTCGCCTGCTTGAGCTGCGTTAATAGCATCTTGTATTTGAGCATACTGGCTGGGAACAAAAAACGTATTTGCCAAAACAAGGGAATTTATGCTCAAAATAAAACAACCTGTTAAACAAAATCTCAAAATATTTCTTGATAAGGTATGCGCAGACATGTTTTCTCCTTTATTAAAACCTAGATTAGAAACAAAGGATATCATAAAAAACAGGAATTACAAGGCCGGGAGGCCATGCTATGAAAAACTCCCTAAAAACAAGAAGCTACATTATAAAGATGAAGAAAAAAGGATTTAAATCGTGATAAAAAAGGAGATACAAAAAGATTAAAGGATTAAAAGGTTAAACTTCTTAACCCCCTAATCCTTTAATCGTTTTCACCCAATAACTATTTTCCGTTTGCTTTTTGAGCTAAAGCGATCAGGCTCTTAAAAACTGCCGGGGAACTCACCGCCAGCTCGGAAAGCATTTGGCGATTCATATCGATCTTAGCTTTTTTAAGACCGCTGATAAAACGGCTATAGGTCATATTTGCCTCGCGGCAAGCAGCATTGATACGCGTGACCCAAAGGTTTCGAAATTCGCGTTTCTTAACCTTTCGATCGCGATAAGAATACTTCTGTCCTTTACGAACAGATCGATCGGCCTGCTGATAGCGCTTACTTCGGTGCCCAAATTGCCCCTTGGCAAGCTTTAAAACTCTTTTTTTTCGTCGGCGTGACGCAACCGCATGTGATACTCGTGTCATGGAACAACAGCCTCCTTAACTCTTTTTTTGTCTTTTCGTTTTAACCGTAAGGTAAGATCTTTCTAATTTTTTTTGCATCCGAGCCAGTGGCGTACGTGCTATGACGCAGCTGACGTTTTCGTTTACGGGTCTTTTTTCCTAGCATGTGACCGCGGCCAGCGCTTCGTTTTTTTAGTCTTCCCGATTTGGTTACGCGAAATCTTTTTCTCGCGGATCGGTTTGTTTTAAGTTTTGGCATCGTTTTATCCTTTTTGTATTTCTGGTTTTTTCGCAGATTTTGGGGCAATCACGACGGACATCACGCGCCCCTCAACCCCTAAATCTTTTTCAAGCTGTCCGTGCTCAGCAAGATCAACAACAAATCGATTAAGCACTTGTCGCCCCTGGTCTTTAAACGCCATCTCACGTCCTCGGAAAAACAAATTGATCTTTACCTTGTCATGCTTATCTAAAAAGGAAGCTGTTTGCTTAAGCTTCACTTGATAATCGTGTTCATCAATGTGGGGTTTAACGCGAATTTCTTTTAAATGGGTCACGTGCTGACTTTTTTTACTCTTTCGCTCTTTCTTTTCCTGCTCATACTTGTATTTACTAAAATCAATGATGCGGCAAACCGGCGGCTTAGCCATAGGAGCAACTTCGACGAGGTCAAGGCCATGTTCTTTCGCAAGTTCAACAGCGCGTCTCACCATTAAAACCCCTAACTGCTCTGAATTGGGTCCAATCACGCGAACCTCAGGAACTCGAATGTACTCATTGATGCGAATATACTTATTAATACAAACCACCCCTTTCTGATTTTTTTTATAGACTTTTTTGTTGTTGTTCTTGGCTTAATTTATTAATAAATTCTTCAAGAGGCAAAACACCGACGTTCCCTGCACCTCTTTGGCGCACGGCTACCGTACGTTGGGTTGTTTCTTTTTCTCCGATAATCACAATATAAGGAATTTTCTTTAAAGATCCTTCTCGAATACGCTTGTCCAGCGTTTCATTTCTTGCGTCCATTATAACCCGAAATCCTTTTCTTTGTAAAATTTCTTTTACTTCTTTTGCAAAAGAAACCTGTTCATCGCGAATGGGGATCAAAAGAACTTGAACCGGTGCAAGCCACAGCGGGAAAGCTCCAGCATAATGTTCTACAAGCATGCCAAAAAATCGTTCAAAGCTGCCTAAAATAGCGCGATGAATCATGATCGGGCGCTGTTCTTTTCCTGCATCGTCCATATAGGTCATTTGAAAACGTTCCGGCAAGGCAAAATCACACTGAATAGTAGCACATTGCCAAAGACGGCCAAGAGCATCTTTGAGCTTGATATCTATCTTGGGTCCATAAAAAGCTCCATCGCCAGGATTGATCTTATAGGGAATCTTTTTATCTTTGAGTGAATCTTCCAAGGCTTGCGTCGCGGTATCCCAATTTTGCTGAGCACCAATAAACTTGGCAGGTTGCGTACTCAACTCTACCTCTGCATTTTTAAACCCAAAATCTTTCATGACAGCAAAGACAAAATCGATGGCACTTTTGACTTCGTCACGGATCTGATCTTCACGACAAAAGATATGGCCATCATCTTGCGTAAAGCCACGCACGCGTAAAAGTCCATGCAGCACACCGGCTTTCTCCTGTCGATAAACTGTCCCCAGCTCAAAATACCGCACAGGCATCTCACGATAGGAATGTAAACGGGACTTGTAGATCAAAATATGCCCAGGGCAGTTCATGGGCTTTACGGCATACTCTTCGTTGTCCACCTTAAAGTAATACATATTTTCTTTGTAATACCCTGCATGCCCAGAAATTTCCCACAGCTTTCCTTTTAACATATGCGGCGTCATAACCGGCTCATACCCGCGCTTTAAATTTTCATCCTTGATATAATCTTCAATGAGCTTCCGCACCATGGCCCCGTTAGGATGATAAAAAATAAGTCCTGCACCGGCTTCTTCTTGATAAAAATTGAATAGATCAAGCTGCGGCCCAAGCTTTCTGTGATCTCTTTTTTGGGCTTCTTCTAAAAGTTTTAAATGTTCTTTAAGCTCATTTGGCGACGAGAAACAGGTTCCATAAATGCGCTGAAGCATGGCGTTTTTTTCATCCCCGCGCCAATACGCCCCAGCCGTGGACAAAAGCGCAAAGGCCTTGATCTCTCCAGCATTTTTTACATGGGGACCCTTACATAGGTCAACAAAGCCGTCCCCTGTTTGATAGATCGAAACATTTTCATCCATAAGTGCTTCGATTATCTCAACCTTATATGTTTCATTTCGTTCTTTAAAAAAAGCCAAGGCCTTGTCTTTAGGCATAAAACTCTGCACAAACTCAGGCTTTTTTTCAATGATCTGGCGCATGCGTTTTGTAATGGCTTTTAAATCTTCAGGCGTGAACGGTTCTTTTTTATCAAAATCATAATAAAAACCGTTTTCAATCGATGGGCCGATCGCCACCTTGACCTCAGGCCACAACTCTTTAACTGCCTGCGCCATGATGTGCGAACAGCTATGCCTTAAGCTATCTAATTGTTGTTGATCCATAAGTCTTTCATAAAAAAGGAGTTTCACCTTTAAAATTTTCTAAAAATCGATAATCGAAAATAGAACGCAATGGAGACGTTATTTATCTATTGTTCACCTTTCGATTACTCAACTACTCTACCATTTTGCAAAACAAAAATGGTGGGCCTATGAGGACTCGAACCTCAGACCTCTTCCATGTCAAGGAAGCGCTCTAACCAACTGAGCTATAAGCCCACAATATTGTCAATACTATAAGCGCAAAAAACAAGCTGAACAAAACTTTTTTAGTTTTTTTTGTTTGCGCCACCAAATTTTTATTTTCTAAAAATTGGTGGGCAAGGAGGGAGTCGAACCCTCACAGCCTTTCGACCAAAGGATTTTAAGTCCTTCGTGTATACCATTCCACCACTTGCCCGCCCAAAAATATCAAACCCCGCTGATGCGTTAAGCAGGACATATCTATAACATTGTCCTCGAAACAAAGAATGTTTCGATGTAAATTGCCTCTCCGGAGGCGAGGCAAAATTAAGGCGCGAGTCGGAATCGAACCGACGGATAAAGGTTTTGCAGACCTCTGCCTTACCACTTGGCTATCGCGCCGAAATACACCCTTCTTTCAAATACCGTGCTTATGTCCCATAAAAATTATGGAACCTGCCTTATTCCGTTTCTCCAAAACTTCAGAGGAAACGGAATGCCAGCTTCCTTATTTGTTTTCAAGAAAGGCTGGCCCACTTGGCTATCGCGCCAAAATCATCTCTTCTATTTGCTTTTTAAAAGAGCACAAACTTTTTTTACAATGGTTTCGCCTTCTGCTAAATGCCCTTCACCTACGACTCCACAAGCCAAAAGTCCCTTTGTTGGCTTGACCACATGGATGCCATGGGTTTGTACCTTTTTTATATTTTCCTGAACAATTTTATTTGCGTACATTCCTTCGTTCATCGCCGGAGCTATCACGATCGGTGCTTTCGTTGTTATGGCAATGCAGGAAAGCAGATCATCCGCCAAACCATGAGCTATTTTTCCAATGATATTCGCCGTTGCCGGGGCAATAAGCAGAAGATCTCCTTTTTGGGCAAGGCTCACATGCTCAATATCCCAATCGCTAGCATCTTTAACAAACATATCACAATAAACACGATGGCGTGAAAGGCTCGCAAAAGTTAAGGGTGAAATAAACTGCTTAGCGTCGGGAGTCATAACAACCGTAACATCCATGTTATGTCTCTGCAAAGCCCGAAGAAGATCACAGGCTTTGTAGGCGGCAATACTCGCTGTTACCCCAAGAATAATGTGTTTTCTTGAAGACATCCTTATTTTTCCTTATGCGCCTTCTTTTCTTTAACGACGACAGTCGCCTCACCTTTTTCGATCTGATCCTCACATCCTTTGATAACAACTTTCCCTTCTAAAATCTCATCAAGCGCAAGCGTTGCTGTCTTGATCGTAGACGGCCGATCAATAAGCTTTGGCATTCCTTCAGCGAGCTCTGCCGCTCTTTTTGCAGCCAGCAAGACAAGCTGATAGATACTCTTTCCTGCCCTTGGTAACATCTTTTCTAATGGTTGAAAACTCATGTGCGTTGTGCCTCCTTTTTATCCTGCCTTTAATTCTTCGATAACAATTCTTTTAAGTTTTTGAACTGCTTTTTTAACATCCGTATTCACAACAAGATAACGATAGTGCTTAGCCTCCTTCATTTCTCGTCGAGCAATATCAAGCCTGCGTGCCAAAGCCTGGGCACTTTCTGTTCCTCTTTTTTGTAGGCGTTTTTTTAAAATGGATAACGATGGCGCTTTAATAAAAAGGCCCACCGCATCTTTAAAGGCTTTAAAAACAATCTTCGCGCCTTTGACGTCGATGCAAAGTAAAATATTTTTTCCTGTCTTTAATATTTTTTCTGCTTGAGCCTTAGGCGTTCCATAATAATCGGTAAAAACCTTTTGCCATTCGAGAAAATAACCCTTTTTGATATTATTCAAAAATTGCTTTTCCGTCAAAAATAAATAATGTTGACCATGGCGTTCTCCTGCGCGCTTTTTTCTCGTCGTCGCAGAAATGGTTTTAACCAGCCTTTTTTTGATCTTTTTATCAAGGAGCAACTTTTGATGTAAGGTTGTTTTTCCGGAACCCGACGGACCTGACATCACAAAAATACGGCCAAAGTGTTTTTGCATAACCTTATTCAATGTTTTGCGCTTGTTCGCGCAACTTCTCGATATTACTCTTTAAAGCAATCACTGAGCTCGAAACAACTTTGTCTTGAAGCTTTGAGCCGATGGTGTTGGCTTCGCGCTGCATTTCTTGCGCGATAAAATCTATTTTCTTGCCAACAGCCTCTTTGGCCTTTAGAAGATGCCGAACCTCATCAATGTGATGAGATAACCTTGCAAGCTCTTCATTAACATCAATCCCGTTTTGGAAAGATTCAAACTCGTCAGTGTTCAACGTTTTCTTTTTAGAAGACAGTATCTCTTTTTCTTTTGCTCGTATCGTGTTTATTTCCAAGGACATACGATTAGTTTGCTTCTGAATATCCTGGACAATACTTTTTCCTTCTCTTAGGCGCATCACGATGAGCAAATTTAAAGCCTTAACCATGGCCTTTTCAATTGATGGCCAAAGAGCGCTTGCCTTTGGCTCAACATCTTGAACTTCCACAACGCCTGGAAGACGGATCAAGTCACTTAAAATTAAAACCCCCTTTAACCCAAACTCTTTTTTAATTTCTTTTTCCCGCCGTAAGTAAGCCCTTACAACACTTTTGTTGAACGTAATGGTAGGTTCTTGTTTTTTAATAATCTTCATTGAAACCGTAACACGTCCCCTGGCGATAGCTTTTTGGATCGATTGTCTCATGCGATCTTCACAAGAAACAAATCCAAGGGGTAAAAAATAGGCAACATCAAGATAACGATGATTAACGCTTCGTATCTCTAGGACTGCTTTCATAGCTCCGCAAGAAATCTCGACGGAACTAAACCCTGTCATGCTTTTAATCATAGCTCACCTTTTTATGATGGAACAATAACCTTAATGATTCTATCAAGATCATCATTGGAATAATATTCAATAACGATCTTTCCTCTTTTTTTCTTTGTCACAAGACGGACCTTGGTTCCAAGGGCTCGCTGCAAGTCCTCTTCAACAGAAACAACATAAGGATCTTTTTTCTCGGCGCCCGGTTTTCGTCTTCCTTCTTGTGCACTATCTTCAGACTTAACAATATTTTCAAGTTCTCGAACAGAAAGTCCCTTGCTAATTGTTTTTTTCCACAAAAACGATTGTCTTGTTTTATCCTTAACTGATAAAATTGTTCGCGCATGCCCAACAGAAAAATCACCAGAAGATATGCTCAGCTGAATTTCATCTGGTAAAGATAATAATCTTAACATGTTTGTAACTGTTGTTCTATCTTTCCCAACTGATTGCGCCACATGGTCTTGCGTAAAACCAAAATCTTCAACAAGTCGTTTATAAGCCTTTGATTCTTCAATAGGATTAAGCTCTTCTCTCTGTATATTTTCGATCAAAGCTAAAATTAAAGATTCTTCATCTGTCGCTGATTTGATAATAGCCGGGACTTTTTCGATCTTTAAAAATTGCGCAGCTCGTAATCGACGCTCACCAGCAATAAGCTCATAACCATCCCCTTTTCTCCTTAACAAAAGTGGCTGAAGAACCCCTTTTTCTTTTATAGAAGAAATGAGATCAGATAATTTTTCTTCCTTAAATTCTTTACGTGGCTGAAGAGTGTTTTTTTGAATTTGCGCAACATGAACATAAGCAATGCTTTCATCCTTGTCACTTTTTAAATTCTCGGGAATTAAAGCAGACAGGCCTTTGCCTAAAGCACTCTTTTCCATTTTTTCTTCCCCTTTTTAGTTTACCTGATAAACTTTTTCTGTTTCTTCTGCTATTTTCTCGCCGAGAAATTCTCTTGCAAACTGCTCATATTTTTTTGCACCAATAGAATTTTTATCATAAACAGAAATAGGCTTCCCAAAGCTTGGCGCTTCGCTTAACTTTACGTTTCTTGGGATAACAGTTTTATATGCTTTTTCTTTAAAAAAATTCTTTATCTCATTAATAACTTCTGATGTTAAATTAGTTCGAAAATCTGCCATCGTCATCAAAACACCTTCGATATGAAGCGTCGGGTTGAGGCCTTCTCGAATCAGATTGATTGTATTTAAAAGTTGAGAGACTCCCTCAAGAGCATAAAACTCACATTGTATAGGAATAATAATTGAGTCGCTGGCAACCAACGAATTGAGCGTGATCAAACCTAGCGATGGCGGCGAATCAATAAAAATATAATCATATTCGGCTCTTACTTCCTCAAGGCCTCTTTTTAGTCTTGTTTCTCTTGACAAAGATCCAACAAGCTCAATCTCTGCTCCTGTTAAATTAATATTACATGGGGCAACAAATAAATTCTTAAATTCAGTTTGGACAGATATATCACTAACTTTAGACTTGTTTAATAAGACATCATATATTGATTTTTGTATCTCGTTCTTGTTTATTCCTAATCCGCTAGTTGAGTTTCCCTGAGGATCCATATCAACCAAAAGTATTCTTCTTCCTTTTTCACTCAAATACGCTGCAAGATTAACAGCTGTTGTTGTCTTCCCTGTCCCACCTTTTTGATTACATAAAGCAATTATTTTTCCCATATTAATACCTCTATGTTTCACGTGAAACGTCTAATTCTGCTTCTTTGACAATATATTACTCTTTTTCTTAAAAGAAGCAATGATTTTCGCAGGCTTTTCCCCTTCCATTCCAAAAAGCCCTTTTTTCTCCTCAGAAACAACTTTTATGTTCAATGATTCACGTGGAACATTAAGCTCTTTTATAGCGTTCTGGATAGACTCTTCAACCGTTCTACCGTAAAATTCAATACCTTTTTTATCAGATTCTTTATTCATTTTCAACAATTTTTATTTTGGACATTTTTAGCTGCGTAAGCGTTGATAATGTATAAAATACCGTAAAATACAAGTTTAGCCCACTGGCAAATTTATAGAACAAAACTCCTAGAAATATTGGAAAAAACCAAGCCATCATTTTTTGCTGCATAGCTTGTGTGGGATCAGAAACAACCATGTTTTTTGTTGATAATTTCTGTTGAAAGAACATGGCAACCATCATCAGCAAAGGAAGAATGTTTATCTCATTCCCTATTAATGGTAATTTGTTTGGCAAAATAAATAGTCTATCTGGCATTGCTAAGTCTTTAATCCATAAGAATCCTTGACCCTGAAATATAACAGAGCGCCACAATGCTTGATAAAGGGCTATAAAAACAGGCATTTGCAATATAAAAGGCAAACATCCACCAAAAGGATTGATTGAATTCTCTTTATATAAATTCATTACTTCTTGGTTCATCTTTTGTGGATTATTCTTGTATTGTTCCTTTAATTTTGCCATTTTTGGCTGAAGAGCTTGCATTTTTCTCATTGACATCATACCGCTCATTGTCAAAGGATACATTGCCCCATATATTAAAATACTAACAATAATAAGGCAAAGTCCGTAGCTTGGAACAAATTTATGTATAAATTTTACAATTTCAATAATAAATTTTGATATCATATCAAGCAAACCAAACTGGCTAAATACAACAAAATCCCCAAGATCATACTTTTTTAAAATATCTTGATCTTGAGGACCAAAATAATAAACACTGCTTAAAGATATCTGCTCTCCAGGGTTTAAGCTTATAGATTTCGGATCAACCAATAAATTTAATTTTGTTTCGCTAACAGGGTCGATTTTATACCCAACAGCGTCAAACTCTGGCTTAAAGATGGCACAATAAAATTTATCACGAAAACCAACCCATTTTACTTTTTCAGACTGACTTTTTGCTTCTTTATTTGAGAATTTATAAGCATTTGATTTCCTAAATACTTTCATTCCAGATGCAATACTATATTCATAAAGTCCGTTTTCGTTATCTTTTTTTTCTTTAATCAAAGATGAATTAATTTGTAAAACATTAAAACTAAAATTCTTTACATTGGACATTCTAGAAATATTTTTTATAGTAATAACTTGACGAACTAAATAATTCTGTTTGGACAAATCATAGGAATTTACATATTCATATTCTCCAGAAATAAGCTTATAAGAAATTTTATTTTCTTTATTCTCAATAATTTCAAATGGTAAATCTTTATTTTCCTGAATTTGAAATATATTTGTGACAGGGAGGACTTCTTTATCTTTTATTTCTATCTGTTTTAAAGATCCGCCAATATTTGAAAATACAGCCAAAAGCTTTTCGTTTTCAATCGTTATTGTTTTTTCGCTAATATTTTTCTTTATTTGTTCGCTCTCTTGGGTAGAAAAGGAGGTTTCTTTTACTGCGTTATTTTCTATAACTTCTTTAATTACAGCTGTTTGCGACTCTACAATATTATTTTTATTCTTATTAGAAAACTTATCACCAACTAAGCCTTGATAAGCAAATAATACAAATATTGATAATATAATAGCTAAAAATGTTCTTTTTTCCATTTAAAATCCTTTTTTAGTTTAGGGGGTCGTATCCTCCCCGAGACAGGGGAGAGCAGCGCAATATGCGCTTTGCAGACAAGATGGATCCTTTAAGCACGCCATATTTTTTAAAAGCCAAAAGGCTATACTCAGAACAAGAAGGATAAAAACGACATGTTGGCAGAAAAAACATGTGCTTTATCTTCTGGTAAAAACCAATTATAAAAGATAATATCTTAATCATCTATGGCGTGTATCTATCGGCTAACATTATACCGATAATTTTTTTCTTCCTTTTTGACGTCGTCTTTTAAGGACTTTGCGCCCATCGGCTGTTTTCATTCTTCGACGGAAACCGTGTCGTTTTTTGCCCTTAATTTTCGTCGGTATCTTTAAATGTTTTTTCATTGCTATTCCTTAAGTTAGTAAAATAATGCCGAAAGTCAGCATCGTGTTGATAAAAAGAATCAAATATGTGGTTCAGTATATCATGCTCTCTTTTCTAGTCAAGTTTTTTCCTTTTGAGAGCGATAAAAAGTTTTCAAATTAAAAATGTTATATAAAATTTTGTTCTTTTTTTCCCGCCAAAACATTAAAAAAGATTTTCTTTTTTCTTGGAAAAGTTTTTCTCTTGAAATAACTTTTTCCTTTGTTATAATAAGTTCGCTTTTTTACTTGATTTTTTTTATTCACAAAAAAGAGATGTTTTTTCCTTAGGTAACCCCTGTGGAAAAGCTGTGAAATCTGTGGATGATCTGTTAACAACTTTTGGCGGAAGAAAAGGCCCATGTCCCAAATCCTAGACGTTTGGAAAAAGACTCAAAAAGCTCTTCGTGAGCAAATTGGAGAGACCTCTTACGAGACATGGTTTTCGTCACTCAACGTCAAAGAAAAGAATCCTGAAACTCTTCTTGTTGAAACGCCAGATGAATTCTTTAAGAATTGGATCATTGAACATTATCTTGATATTATTGAAACAGCTCTTAACGAACTCTCCTCATCAAACATCAACATTGAGTTTGAAGTTAATACACACTTGTTTTCTGATAAACCAAAAAAAAGCCCTTTAGAAAAAGAAGATGACCATCCTTTTTCTTTAAAAGAATCTTCTATCATCGCTCCTCGCTTCACGTTCGAGAATTTTGTCGTCGGAGCAGGAAACCGTTTTTCCCATGCCGCAAGCCTTGCCGTTGCCGAATCTCCAGCAAAAGCTTATAATCCTTTATTTATTTACGGCGGGGTCGGGCTAGGAAAAACACACCTCATGCAATCCATTGCAAACCATATCAAAACAAAGCAGCCCAAAACAAAATTTTGTTATATTTCCTCAGAAAGCTTCACTAATGCTCTTATTGATGCTATCCGTCATCGATCAGCTCCCCAATTTCGTCAGCGCTTTAGAAGCGTTGACGTCCTTTTAGTTGACGATATCCACTTTATTGCGGGTAAAGAAGCCACGCAGGAAGAATTTTTTCACACCTTTAATGCTCTTCATGAAAACCATAAACAAATCGTTATTTCTTCTGACAGGCCGCCTAAAAGCATTACCAATCTTGAAGAGCGCCTAAGTTCTCGCTTTGCCTGGGGACTTATTACCGACATCCAGCCTCCAGATTTTGAAACAAGGGTGGCTATTTTAAGAAAAAAGATCGAACGAGAGCCTGCCAAGGTTCCCGATGATGTGATCGTCTTCATTGCAGAGCAAATAAAAACAAATATTCGTGAATTAGAAGGCGCCTTGGTGCGCGTCATGGCTTATTCTTTGTTGGAAGAAAAGCCTATTTCTCTTGCCATGGCCAAATCTATCCTTAAAGATATGGTGGTAGAAACCACGAAGATCATTAACGTAGATATGATCCAAAAGGTCGTTGCTAATTATTTTAACCTTTCCTTGTTTGATTTAAAATCGTCTCGCCGCAATAAAAATATTGTTCTCCCGCGACAGGTTGCCATGTATCTTGCGCGGACGCTGACGAACTTGTCCTTGCCGGAAATAGGGGGGTTCTTTGGAGGGAAAGATCATACAACAGTTTTGCACTCTTGTAAAAAAATTGAAAAGGAAACGGGAGTGAATACTCAGCTTAAAAATATCTTAGAGCAGTTATCAACAGAAATAAAAACATAATTTTATTTTATTAAAAGGTTTTTAACATATAATATTTTTATAACTCGTTTGTTTTAATGTAGATTGCGGCTTATTCATGTTTTCCACAGCAACTAATAATACTACAACTATTTTCAATCTTACTAAAAGATAAGAAAGCACATTGTTATGAAGATCAAAATTTTTAAAGAAAATCTTTTACAAGGAATCTTAAAAGTTCAAAATATTGTTTCTCCTAAAACGACATTACCTATTTTGGCTAATATCCTTGTTGAAACAAAAAAGAATTCTTCCATAAGGCTTTATGCAACAGACTTAGATATTGGTATTTCTTGTGAAATACCGGTTCAGATCTTAGAAGAAGGCGCTATTACGATCCCTGCAAAGAAATTTAGCGATATTATTAAGGAATTACCATCAGGGGATGTAACAATTTCAACAAAAAAGAATAACCAGGTTGAAATTGAAGGAGAAAAGTTTTTATTTAAGCTTAATGGATTGCCCAAAGAAGAATTTCCGAAATTTCCCGATTTTAAGAATACAGAAGCCATTACTCTTGATCAAACGGTTTTAAAAGAAATGTTACGTATGACGTCTTTTGCTGTTTCTCATGAAGAGTCGCGTTATGTTTTAAATGGGGTGTTGTTAGAAATTGAAGGAAATTTAATGCGTATTGTTGCTACAGACGGCAGAAGGCTTGCCAAGATAGAACGCAAGATAGAAGCATCTCTTAAAAAAGAAATAAAGATCATTATTCCTGTTAAGGCGATCAATGAAATGGTACGAAATCTTAAAGATGAAGGAACAACATCCTTTTTAACAGGAACAAACCAAATTTTATTTGACGTGAACAATGTCCTTATTGCGACCCGTATCGTAGAAGGAGAATTTCCTAATTATAATCAAGTGATCCCCGCAGAACAAAAAATAAAGATCAAGATGAATACGCAAGATTTTTTGTCGGCTATTCGCCGCGCCAACTTGTTGGCAACTCCAGACTTCCAGGCTGTTAAATTTGAAGTTTTTAAGGATAAGCTCGTTGTTTCTAAGATAACGCCTGACGTTGGAGAATCTCGTGAAGAGGTGGCGATCGAATACGGCGGGGCAGAAACCATTGTTGGTTTTAATCCTGGTTTTTTTATTGAGGTATTAAAAAATATCACGGAAGAAAAGATCAGCCTCGAACTTCTTGGGCCGGACAAACCAGGAGTGATTCGCCTACAAGATTATCTTTATTTGGCGCTGCCGATGCGTATTTAACATGGAAAATATTAAAGATATCGTTCATTCGGTTGTAAAAAATATTTCCGAACAAAGACCTCATAAAGAGAACGATCTTCAGGTTCTTTGGGAGCAAGCGGCGGGAACAAAAACAGCCAAGGCAACACATATCGTAGGGATGAAAGAAGGAAGGCTTCTAGTCGTTACTGATTCGCCAGCGAGGCTTTTTGATCTAACGCTGCACAAGAAGAAATTACTAAAAAATATGCAAGAGAAATGGTCAGAGCTAAAGGATATTTCTTTTAAGATAGGAAAGGTCAAATGAAAAAGAAAGAAGAAGTAGAAAAAAAGAAAAAGGAAAATACCTTGGAAGAAAAACCGCTAAAGAAAAAAGACACCTATGATGCCAACACGATCCAAGTCTTGGAAGGTATGGCGGCCGTGCGCATGCGCCCTGCCATGTATATCGGGGATACAACGTCGCGGGGGCTTCACCATATGGTTTATGAGGTGGTTGATAATTCTATCGATGAGGCTATGGGAGGCCATTGTAACAAAATTGAGACCACGATCAACGAAAATGATACGGTCAGCGTTGTTGATAACGGGCGCGGGATCCCTGTGGATATGCACCCAACAGAAAAAAAACCTGCCGTGGAAGTAGCCTTGACGGCGCTGCACGCAGGAGGAAAATTTGACCACCGTGTTTATAAGGTGTCAGGCGGCTTGCACGGCGTTGGCGTGAGCGTTGTCAACGCGTTATCTTCTTGGCTTGAGGTTGAGATCAAGCGAGACGGGAAAATTTATCACCAAAGATATGAAAAAGGGAAAACAGTTTCTAAGCTAACCGTCATCGGAAAAACAAAAGATACAGGAACAAAGGTTACCTTTAAGCCTGATCCCCAAATTTTTCAAGAGACAACTGTTTTTTCCTATGATGTTTTAGCCAAGCGTTTACGCGAGCTTGCTTTTTTAAACAAAGGGATCTGGATCAAGCTCGTCGACAAAAGGGCTAAAAAAGAAAAAGAAGCGATCTTTGAATTCAGCGGAGGCATCGTTCAGTTTGTCCAGCACCTATCGGCAAACAAGGAGTTGTTGCATACGAAGGTTATTTATTTTCAAACCCAAAAAGATAATATCGAGCTCGAAGTGGCCCTGCAATATACCGATAGTTATGCAGAAAATGTTTTTTCTTATGCCAATAATATTAATACGATCGAAGGCGGTGTTCACTTAAGCGGTTTTCGTTCAGCGTTGACACGGGCGATCAATAATTATGCAAAAACCAAAAATCTTTTAAAAAATGATATTGGTATTTCCGGGGACGATACGCGGGAAGGCCTAACGGCGGTCATTAGCGTTAAGGTTCCTAATCCACAGTTTGAAGGACAAACTAAAACAAAACTAGGTAATTCAGAGGTTGAAGGATTAGTTGCTTCAGCAACATTTGAAGCACTTAATACTTTTTTTGAAGAAAATCCGTCCGTTGCGAATAAAATTATTGATAAGGTTATCGTGGCGTCTCGAGCTAGAGAAGCCGCGCGTAAGGCGCGTGAACTGACGCGGCGCAAAGGGGCTCTGGAAAGTGGCGGGTTGCCTGGCAAGCTTGCAGATTGTTCTGAAAAAGATCCTACGCTTTGTGAACTGTATCTTGTGGAAGGGGATTCGGCAGGTGGTTCTGCTAAGCAAGGACGTGATCGTACTTTTCAAGCCATTTTACCCTTGAAAGGTAAAATCCTTAACGTTGAAAAAGCGCACCTAGACAGAGTTTTAAGCAATGAAGAGATCAGGACCATTATTACAGCCATGGGGACAGGCATAGGGGAAGAGTTCAGCTTAGAAAAGTTAAGATATCACAAGCTTATTATTATGTGCGATGCCGACGTGGATGGATCGCATATTCGAACGCTTCTTTTAACGCTTTTGTATCGGCACATGAAGCCGCTGATCGAAGAAGGACATGTTTATATTGCGCAGCCGCCTTTATATAAAGTTAAAAGGGGAAAAAGAGAAGAATATATTGAAACCGAAGATCAAATGAACAAGCTTGTTCTAGAGCTTGGCTCGGAAGATCTCCAGTTTTCCCGCATAAAAGGAAAAGATGTTTATAAGGGTGCTGTTTTGGATGAGGCTCTGAATTCTTTTGTTAAGCTTGAGGATTTAGTAGAGAGATTGACTAAAAAGGGAGTAAATTTTCAAGAATATGCGTCTAAAATGAATCCAAAGACCAAAAAACTACCAATTTATATGGTAGAAGTGGAGCACAATAACCA
>JBAYLJ010000004.1:0-15384 GCA_041664145.1 Candidatus Omnitrophota bacterium
CCAATAAAGGCTTTGTCTTTAGGAATGTTTTCATTCTCGATAATCCTTACCCTTGCCAGCTTATCCTCAAGCTCTGCAATGCGCGCCTCACAATGAGCTTGGGCATCTTTAGCAGAATCATACTCAGCGTTCTCCGATAGATCGCCTAAGAGCCTCGCCTCGCCGATGGCCTTTGAAATCCTTAAGCGATCAACACTTTTAAGGCGATCAAGCTCATCTTGAAGCTTCAAAAATCCTTCATTAGTTAAATAGACTTCCCCTGACATATAACAATAGCCTCACGTTATCAATCATGTTTAAAAATATTTATCTAAAACGTTCTACGTCCCGATCAATTACATTTTTTCTAATGCTTTGGTGATCAAAGGAAGAATTTCTGACAATTCTTGTTTAGTCATACGGCCTAATTTTGCAAAGCGCCATTCTTCGGCAGCCCTATTTTCACGTGAAATTTGGATCTTTTTCTCTCCACCATTGTAAGAAAAAACACCCACGGTAATACGGCTATCTTCAAACTCTTTGGTTTCTTTAAAGACATCGATGTCAACAGACTTATCGTACGGCATTGTCAACTCCTTTTACGTTATGGTTTTGTTATTTTTTCGTTTTACCATTTAAAAGCCAGGCAAACCGCCAAGCCCCATGACCTTCTTCATTTGATCCGCGGCCACCGATTGCGACTTTCCAATAGCCTTGTTTAAGCTTTTGACCAACTCTTTCTGAAGATGTTGTTTCTTTTCAGGCACAAGAAGGTTCTCGTCAATTTCAAGCGAATGAAACTTTTGAGCCCCATCAATAACGATCTTGACGCCCTCACCCTCCGTGACCTCGATCAATGAAGCCTCAAGCTGACGCTTGATCTTTTCTGCCTGCTGCTTCATCTCCATCAACTTCTTCATCTGATCAAACATGAATACTCCTTTGATTTATAAACCTATCTCATTCTGTAACCAATATCAAAAAGCGTTGAGACTAAAAATGATTTTAGAAAAATAATAACTAAAAAAACAATGATCGGAGAAATATCGATCGCCGACACGGGGAGAAAACGACGAATAGGCTCTAAAACAGGCTCAGTCGTTCGATAAAGTAACTGAACGATCGAATTTGATGGATCAGGATTGACCCAGCTAATCAAAGCTCTGACCAAGATCAGCCAATAAAAAATTGTTAACAAAATCTCAACAACCTTCGCTAAAGAAAAAATAAAATTACTTAAAACAAACATAAAGCCTCCTTTGTAAAGTTTTACTTCTGTGCAAATGCCTTTTCCTGATCAAGATTCGTAGCCCGAATAGGATACGGAATCACAATCCCTTCTTGCGTATAACGCTTATTCAATTTCTTTATAAATTCATGTTTGATTAAATAATTATCCACAAACTCTTTAGCTCTTAAAATAACAGTGAAATTAATACTCGAGTCGGAAAAAGTATGATAACGAATAAAAGGCTCGAAACTAACAACGCCTCCGGAAACAGTTTTCATCACATCACGCCCCACATCGATCGTAACGCGCTCAACCTTTTCCAGGTCGGACTTATAATGAACACCGAGATCCACTAATACCGCAACTTCCTTATTCGGATAATCATAGTTAGTCACGATCGAATTGGCGATGGTTTTGTTTGGCAAAATAACCGTGTTATTAGGCAGCATCTTAATCCATGTTGATCGCCATCCGATTTTTTCTACATATCCCTCTTGCCCAGTCTCAAGTTTGATAAATTGTCCAACACGAATTGGTTTATCACTGATCAACTGTATCCCAGAAAAGAAATTTTCAAGTGTTGGTTGAAGCGCAAGCGCCACAGCCAGGGAACCAATACCCAAAGAGGCTAAAATGGGTGTAATCGAAATCCCAAAGCTATCGATTAAGATTAAAGCGCCGATCCCAAGAATAAAAATACGCGCCACAGCCTTAACAATCCCCGATGAGGCCTTGAGCATGTCATTTTTTGGTGTATATTCAATGATCACGCCACGTATCAAGCGATCAACAAACAATGCGATAGCAAGAATGATAATAGCCTTAAATCCCAACAAAAAATATCTTGTCATTTCGCTATTAACGGCTAACGGAGAAACATATTGCATAAAAATACTACCGCTAGAAAGAATGAGCAGAAACAACGGAAGATCAGCAGCGTGAATTAAGATGTCGTCGATGCGCGTCTTAGTCCTTTCTGTCAAATGTTTGATCCCGGCAAAGACAACGCGCTTGACTAAAAGCCATAACAAAACCCAAAGAAGATAAGCTAAGGGGATATAAATCCATAATGAAATTTGTAATCCTAGAATTGTAATCATCTTATTTTTTCCCTTTTACATCTAAAAAATTAAAAAACCTTAAATAATGTCCCATCGATCAAACGTTGCTCGATCCTATTTAAAACCCGTTTTAACGCCTTGAAGCGCTCTCGGACTTCCAGCATGACAGAATCCGTTGCCCGCGCGGTCTCTTGCAGGGAAAGAGCTGTATTCCCAAAAGTCTCTGCCAAATCCTGCACGTCCAAAGGATCTTGGCCAATGATGGGAGTGTTAAAATCAATTCTTCTTTTTTGCCCGGTCTTATCCTTGCTGATTTCAATAAATTTCTGCCCCAAAATACCTTCTGTTTTAATGCTAAAGCTGTACCCATGCTCGATTTGCTCTTTATAGCGTGCAAAAAGATTAAGTGTCACAGCCACATTGCGGCCCATGATTTCTTCTTTTAAAAAATCGATCTTGCCGACAGTCCCGACATGAACACCTGACAAGCGAATCGGAGAACCGATCATCAAACCGCCAACTTCGCGAAACAAAACCTGAATCTTAAATTTTGATTGTGTGATTCCTTTTTCCATACCAATGGACAAAACCACCACGCAAATAAGAACAATCCCGATAACAAAAAACAATCCTGCGTAAAGATTTTTTGAGAATTCTTTTTGCTCCATCATGGTTGACCTCTTTTGTTTAGTTAATAAATGCTTGTATAAAATCGTTATGAATCGCACGAATCTCTTGCGGCTTTCCTTGAGCGACGATCTCCCCGGCCTTGATAATCGCAAGACGATCAGCAATACGAAAAGAATTCTGAATATCATGTGAGGCAATGACCGTTGTTGTCTTAAAGCGCCTAGAAATATCTCTGATCAAATCCATAATATCCCGACTACGAATCGGATCGAGCCCCGAGGTTGGTTCGTCACAAAAAAGAATCTTCGAGTTAAGAATCACCGCTCTCGCAAGCGCCGCGCGTTTACGCATCCCGCCGCTTAGCTGAGGAGGAAATTTCCTTTCCTCGCCCTCAAGGCCTACAAGCTTCAGGGCATGATACACTTTCTCAAGAATCTCGTTTTGCGTATATTTTGTATGTTCCTGTAAAGGAAAAGCAACATTTTCAAAAATCGTCATAAAGTCGTACAAGGCACCGTCCTGAAATAAGTAGCCCATCGTCTTTCGAAGCAAAAGCCACTGCGCATCTGAGAAATGCTTAACAGAAACCGCATCAATAGCGATGTCTCCTTGATCAGGCTCAAACAAGCCAATCATATGCTGTAATAAAACACTCTTGCCAGCACCGCTTTCACCTAAAATAACACAAATCTCGCCACTCTGAACGGTCAGGTTCACATCTTTTAAAATCACTTGCTGGTTTAAGGTTTTATATAAATGCGTAATCTTAATCATGACGTTGTTTGGCAAAGGCACGAAATCGATTTTGAGCAAATTTTGTATAAAGCCGGTTATAAGGACGAACATCCATTTTTTCAACGAAAAACTGAACACCGTTATATTCACCAAGGAAATAAACTTCATCATCAACAAGAACATCAATATCATCCTTGGGATACCATGATTCATTCTCAAAAACAATAGGATCTCCATCTCTAATCCACGAAGCTTCCTCTGCAGGAACGAGATAATTTGCGTCTTTATGGGCCCCTGCAAACGTCCCATTGCACCCTACAAGAAAAACAATCATCATCAAAGAAAGAAACAACGAGCACTCTTTTAACGTTTGATTCACGAAACCCTCCTTATCCCCAAAAAGTTAAAATGATCTTTGTTAAGACTGTATTAGAGACAACAACAAAAATATATGCAAGCGCGACGGCCTTGGTGGTATATTGCCCAACGCCCAAGGACCCACCTTTGGCATAATACCCCTCGTAACAACAAACCCACCCGATCAGAACAGAAAAAAACATTGTTTTAATAAATCCGCTAAAAAAATCAACATAATTAAGAGACAGTAACGTCTGATTAATATAGTACGAACCTGGAATATCTGCTTCAAAAACAGCGATCAAGTAGCCGCCTGTGATGCCGATCACCTCAGAAAAAACAACCAAGATAGGAAGAACAAGAAAGCACCCTACCATTCTTGGAACAACGAGAAATTCTATGGGATCAACGCCCATGACCTTCGTGGCAACAATTTGATTGTTAACGCTCATGGCGCCCAATTCAGCCGTCAAGCGCGACCCTGCTTTACCAGAAAAAATGAGCGAGCTAAAAACAGGGCCCAGCTCACGGACAAGCGAAAGAGCCACCAGAGACGCAACCTTTTCTCTCGCCCCAAAACGATCCAGCATCATATAGCCTTGAAGGGCCAGGACGATCCCTGTCGCAAGCGACGTCAAAGCAATCACAACAACCGATTGCATCCCTTGCTCATAAACTTGCTTAACAACTTCTCCAAAGCGAATTTTTCCTTGAAAAATCAACGCGACAGCATTGCCAAAGAAATAAAGTGCTCGTCCCAGCCCGGAAATTTTTCCAATGGTTTCTAAAACAAACTGGCGAAAAAATAAAAATACTTTTTCTTTTCCCATGGTGTTCTACATCCAAATTTTCTTTAATTCATCGTTAATCTTAAATTCATCCACCTTGGAAATATCCTTTTCGCCATTAAATGCTTTTTCCTTCGGTAGAGCGCTTGAGCCATGGTTTATTTTACCAAAAAAATCCTCAATGCTTAATGTTTTTGCTCCCAGGCCACGAACGCTTTGCCCTAAGGGTTTGTCATTGGTGATGACATAAAGACTTTTTTTATTTTTTGCTTGTTCTACCAAACGCCTAATCAAATCATCAGCTGTTTCTTTCGACGAAAAAGCAATCTTGATGACTGATACTTTCTTGGGATACCAAATGCCGGGCTTCCCATCAAAGACAATCGTTATTTGATTCTTTGGACTTCCGCAAAAATTTCCCTCCTCCAGATACCGAAGAAGGCTTTCGCGTGACTCTCTAATCGTCCTTTGCCTTGCCATCTGTGGAATCTGATGGATGGCGTTGTAACCGTCGAGTAAATACTGAACTGACATAAACACACGCTCCCACAAGGCCGATCACAATCATGTAAAAAAGATTAAGAAGACTGATGCTAACGGCCGCTGGCCTGGTTAGTCCTATCTTCATAAATAAAAGAACCGTTGCATTCTCTCGGAAACCTAAGCCTCCAATGGATGGCAGTGATGAAGCCACGCAGATCAATGGTGCAAAGGCAATGCAATAAATCAAATCAACGTCCTGATGAAATCCTTTTGCTGTGAGAAAATAGCTAACCCCCAGCAGAATTTGTCCTACCGACGATATCACAAGCACCAAAAAGATCGAAGGGAGCCTTCCTTTGATAAGCGCAAAGGCTTGGTGCAGCTTGAGAAGTTTTTCCTTGATCACCGTTAATTTGTTGAAAATGCCACACGCAAAAGAATAAAGACGTTCGTTCAGGAGGAACAAAAAGCCGCCCCAAGAAACAAGGAAGAGAATAATGATCCCGTTAAACAAAAACTTTTCATCAGCAATTTTACGAGCAACGAAATACGAAACAAGGGCAACGATGGTTATAGAAATAAAACCAAGGATCCGATCCAAAACAGCGGATGCCACAAGCTTTGCTTTATCGTGAGTATGCTTACAAAGCCCTATAACTTTAACCACGTCTCCGCCGGTGGATGTGGGAAGAACGAAGTTAAAAAATGTTCCGATCAAAAACCAGCGTGTTACTTCTTTTTTAGAAAGATGCAAATCAAGCGCCCTTATAATAACGCTCCAGCGAAGCAAAAGAAACCCATAGATGACAAAAACACACGCGAGGGCGGCAATAAGATAAACGATGTCTGCCTCTTTGGCAATTTCAATTGTTTTTCCAAGATCGTTTTTCCGAAAAAGATAAATAAGAAGCGCGGCGCTTAAGCCAAAACGCAAGAAAAAAGAGAAGATCTGTTTTATTTTTGTTTTCATCATGAAACCTTTTCAAGAACGGACATCGTTTGAGACTCTAGACATGATTGATATGCCTCCTTAGCTAAATAAGAGCTGCGTACCAACGGGCTGCTAAAGACATATTTCATGCCGATCGCTAATGCCTTTTCTTTATATTGTTCAAATTCTTCGGGAGAAACAAATCGCACGACCGGAACATGCCTGGCTGTTGTTGATGGAGCAAGATATTGACCAATGGTTAAAATATCACAACCCGCAAGATACAAGTCCTGCATGGTCTCTTCAATTTCGTCCAGAGTCTCCCCTAACCCAACCATGATCCCTGATTTAACAAAAATATTGGGATTTGCTTCTTTTACGGTTTTCAAGACCGATAACGACCTCTCATAATCTGCGCGAGGACGTAATGCCGGAGTCAGGCGTCGAACTGTTTCAATATTGTGCGCGATAACTTCCGGAAACGCGCGCACAACAGTTTCGATAAGATCTTTTTTGCCTAAAAAATCAGGAATTAAGACTTCAACCTTGATCCCCGGGTTCAGCGCACGTACATGTTTGATCGTTTGAGCAAAATGCTGACAACCTTGATCTTCTAAATCTTCTCGCGTCACTGACGTGACGACAACATAATCAAACCCTAGTTTTTTAACTGCCTTTGCCACGGCGATCGGTTCGTCCAAATTCAAAGAACCAGGGATTCCTGATGGGACAGCACAAAAACGACAAGAACGCGTACATGTATCCCCTAAGATCATAAATGTCGCTGTATTCTTTTTCCAGCAACGCCCCAGATTAGGACAATGGGCGCTCTGACAGACCGTATGAATGGCAAGTTTCTCTAAAGAACTTTTAAGGACGCTGATCCGTTCAGCACAAGGGACAGGCTGACGAAACCATGCCGGCAAACGACGCGATGAATGCATAATCATGTATCGGATTTTAATAATTGCTTGGTTTTGTTTTCGAGATCCGCCAAAATATCTCTATTCTTTTCCTTGTCCTCTTTCGTCGCATGATCAACAATAAGCTTACCTTGCAAGTGATCATTTTCATGACAAACGACGCGGGCGTAAAATCCTTCACAGGCTAAATGACATTTTTTATTATTGATATCAATATAATCAAGCCATACTTTGCGCGGACGCGTAACGTTAAAAGTCATTCCTGGAAGGCTTAAACAGCCCTCCTCCATAGCTTCCTTGCCTTCGGCCTTTGTAATCTTTGGATCTACAAAAACACGTGGAAAATCTTCAAGATCAACAACAAAAATCTGCTTAAGAACACCCACCTGGGTCGCGGCTAAGCCGATATCAGTTTCTTTCTCTCTAATCGTATTAAGCATCACCTCGATCAGCATACGTTCAGGCGCGCCAATCACCTTTACAGGCGTTGCCTTTTTCCTTAAGCACGGATCACCAAATGTTCTAATTTTTAATTTTGTTTTGATCATTTAAAAAAACGATTTTTGCTTTGTATTGTTTTGCTTCTTTTTTTTCAACAAGCCCATAATTAACAATGATCAGCTTGTCACCAACACAGCCCGAACGCGCCGCCGGGCCATTTAGGCAAACAACCCCTGATCCAGCTTTCGCTGCAATGGCATATGTTTCAATTCGTGAACCATTATTGACATTCAAAACCTCAACCTTTTCATCAGGCAAGATATCAACTGCTTCAAGAATCTTTTTATCAATAGAAATGCTTCCCTCGTAATACAGTTCGGCTTGAGTTACTTTAGCATTTGAAATCTTTGCCTTTAGCATAGTGATCAACATTTTTTATCCCTTGCATTTAAAAGTTATACGTATTTTTTGAGTCGTTGCAATAGCTGTTCCTTAGGCATCGCGCCAGCAAACTGCTCAACCACTTTTCCATCCTTAAAAACCAATAGCGCAGGAATCGACATAATGCCATATCGAGCTGCTAGGCCTTGAGCCTCATCAACATTCACTTTTCCAACTCGTACCTTGCCGGAAAGATCATTGGCTGCATCATCTACAATAGGCCCCATCATGCGGCATGGCCCGCACCATTCTGCCCAAAAATCAACTAAAACAGGTATCGAAGACTCCAGGACTTCTTGTTGAAAATCTTTTTCTGTTAGATGAAAAGCTCCCATACAACCTCCTTTTTTACCTCACTTTTTTTCGAGGTTATCAATCACTTAATCAAGGGTGTATTATACAAATATTTATTTTATATATCAATAATAATCTTAATAGACCAATATAAAACTCATCATAACTTACGTATTAACAATGAATTAGGCGCCAGGAATATACGCTCCTGAGGAAAGGAGACTTCTTTAAGCCTTACCTTGGCGAGCAACCGCTTGTGTTGCTTTTTCTATTTCCTTGGGATCACCAAGATAATAATGCGTCAAAGCTTTAAGATCTTGGTCAAGCTCATAGACAAGTGGAATACCTGTAGGAATATTAAGCGTCGTGATCTCCACATCAGAAATATGATCAAGGTGTTTGATCAAGGCCCTCAAGCTATTACCATGAGCCGCGATCAACGCCCTTTTTCCGCTCTTGAGCAGAGGAACGATCACATCGTGCCAATACGGCAAAAAACGGTCGACCGTATCCTTTAAGCTTTCGCACAGGGGGAGGTCCCTATCTTTTAGATCTTGATACTTAGGATCTTTTCCAGGATAGCGATCATCATCTTTGGTTAATGCCGGCGGGCAAATATTATAGCTACGTCGCCAAATATGGACCTGCTCTTCGCCATATTTGGCAGCTGTTTCTGCCTTATTCAGCCCCTGCAATGCACCATAATGGCGTTCGTTTAAGCGCCAAGACTTATAGATGAGAACATCTGTCTGTCCTAATTCTTTAAGGGTAATATCAAGAGTATGCGTGGCTCGTATTAAAACAGACGTGAAGGCAATATCAAAAATAAATCCTTGGTTTTTCAATGCTTTCCCTGCGGCGTGGGCCTCGCTTACGCCTTGCGCGGACAAATCAACATCCGTCCAACCTGTAAATCGGTTTTCTTTGTTCCAGGTGCTTTCACCATGACGAAGAAGGACGAGCTTCATAAGCCTCTTATCTCTCTGTCTCATAGCTGCGATAAAGAACAACAGCGCGTACAATAAAAATAACCAAAAAAACCTGCCCTGCGAGGGCCTCTAGGAGCACTAAATATTTTACCCAAAAACTCATAGATATCAATTGGCTGCTTGGGATTAAAAGAGCTAAAGAAGAAAAGCTAAAATAAAAAAAACGTACATTTTCCAAAAAAAGACCGGAAAAAGCCCTGGGATTGAACGCAAAGGCTAAAGAATAAAAGACCATCCACAAAAAGCCTATAGAAAAATATCCACAAAAACCCATTTTGACTAAATCGTGAGGTTTCATATCCGAAGAATGAAATCTTTTTACCAATATCCAAAGACAGGCGATAAAACAAAACGCATACATTCCGTGAATAACAACGGTTAGCACCCCTTCTAAGAAATTATTTAAAACAAAAATAAGAAGAAGGTCAAGGCAAAAAGCTAAAATGGCCAAAAGAAGAAGCTCTAAAAAAGGTCTTAGAGGTAAAGATAACATACGAAAAAGAAGGATAAAAATGAATAAAAAGATAAAAGGGAGAGGCGGAAACGAGATCGCTTGGCTTTCGAGAAAGGGAATAAAAATAAAAAGAGAGATGAAGCCTAAAAGAGCGAGATTAAATTTGTCACTCAAAAACTTAAAAAATGCCATGCTTTCCCTCCTTTGCTGAACCCATGATTACTTATTTTACTGAAAAGCTTAACGAAGATAAAGAGAAGTTTAAAGAAATTCAATACTGTTAATATAAAGGGCGCGGTCACAAGTGACCGCGCCCTTTGAATGTTACCCTTCAGCCAAAGAACCCTTATTTGACAGAAGAAACGTACTTCAACAGGTCAATAACTTTGCATGAATAACCCCACTCGTTATCATACCAAGCCACAACCTTAACAAACGTATCGTTTAAGGCAATACCCGCACCCGCATCAAAAATAGAAGTACGTGGATCGCCAATAAAATCACTTGAAACAACAGCATCTTCGGTGTAACCCAAAATGCCCTTGAGTTCATTTTCAGAAGCTCTCTTCATTTCAGCTTTGATCTCATCCCACTTAGCTGGCTTGGCTAATTTGCAGGTTAAATCAACCACAGACACGTCTGCCACAGGAACGCGAAGGGCCATACCGGTTAATTTTCCATTTAGCGATGGGATAACTTTACCCACAGCCTTGGCTGCACCTGTTGATGATGGAATAATATTTTGCGATGCACCTCGTCCGCCACGCCAATCCTTTTTTGAAGGGCCGTCAACGGTTTTTTGAGTTGCTGTAATAGCGTGGCATGTCGTCATCAAACCTTCGATGATTCCCCACTTATCATTAAGAACTTTCGCCATGGGAGCTAAACAGTTTGTCGTGCACGATGCATTAGAAAACACGCTCATATCTGATTTGTATGTTTTTTCATTCACGCCCATAACAAACATCGGAGCATCCTTAGACGGTGCTGAAATAAGAACTTTCTTGGCTCCTGCCTTAAGATGTCCTTGCGCCTTCTCGACTTCGGTAAAAAGACCAGTAGATTCAACAATATAATCAGCACCGACTTCACCCCATTTAAGATTGGCAGGATCTTTTTCTGCCGTGACGCGAACTTTTTTCCCATTGACCACAATACAGCTAGGGCTTTCTACCACGATCGTGCCCTTAAATTCCTTGTGGGTTGAATCATATCTCAACATATAGGCGAGATAATCTGCGTCAAAAAGATCGTTGATAGCGACAACATCAACATCTTTGTGTTCCATCGCTGCGCGAAACACCAATCGTCCGATGCGCCCAAAACCATTAATTCCTATTTTCATCTTTTCTCCTCCTTAAATGAGGGCAACATTTACGGCACAAAATTAACGTAAATTATCCGCCCGAATTTACCCGTGAATCCCACACCAAAGGGGATGAACCGGGATTGTGTTATTGATATTATTTACTCCAAGAAAGATTATTATAATCATTGTTTTTATTTAGTCAAGTTCTTATCAAATTTGATCCTACTGGAAAAACAAGGTGAGTTAAGCGACCTGTCTTAAATATTTTGCGGCATCCTCGGGGTCTGTCAAGACAACGTAAAAACCTGTTCCCCACTCAAAACCAGCCATATTGGTAAGCTTAGGGATAATTTCAATATGCCAGTGATAACTCTCCATATGCTTATATTTTGTCGGTGACGTATGGATAAAGAAATTATAAGACGGATTTCCCAGACAAACCTTATTACGTCTTAAGATGTCTTTTAAGATTCTGCCAAGATTGTACTTCTGGGCATCATTCATCTCAGTAAAATTAGCCTGATGATACTTTGGCATGATCCATGATTCAAACGAAAAGCGTGATGTGAAAGAGGCAAAACAAATAAAATCATCATTTTCAACAATAATACGAGACTGATCTTTTTTCTCCTGAGCAATCATATCACAATAAATGCAACGCTGATGACGATCATGATAGCTCTTGGAGCCTTCAAGAGATTCCGCGACATGCTTAGGAATCATAGGAAGCGCGATGACTTGGCTATGGGCATGTTCAAGGCTGGCCCCTGCCGCTGTTCCATAATTTTTAAAAATCAAAACATATTCAAAACGCTTATCGCGCGCTAGATCGCTCGACCGGCTACAATAGGTATTCACCACATGAAACATGTCATGCTCATTAAGCTCAGGGAAATCCTTAACATGGTCTGGTGTCTCCACGATAATCTCATGGGCGCCGATACCATTACACATATCAAAAAGACCGATCGCCTTGCGCTCAATCTCTCCGTGAACATCAAGAGCAGGAAAACGGTTAGGCACAACGCGCACACTCCACCCCGACGTGTTAGGATAGCTTCCATCCAGTCGAACGGCCTGTATTTCTGGCGGAGTCCGCCCTTCGCGCCCAGAACAAAAAGGACAAACTTCCTTTTCGTGAAATTCTCTTTTCTCTTTTTCATAATTTTCCGGCTTCATGGAACTTTGGGTATTCACAATAACCCATCGGCCGACTACAGGATCTCTGCGAAGCTCTCCCATTAGATCTCAACTCCTCTTAAATACCCGGCGGCATCTTCAGGCGGGATAGGACAAATATAAAAACCTGTTCCTTTTTCAAAACCAGCCGTATGTGTCAGACGCGGAATAATTTCAACATGCCAATGATAATCTTCTTCAATGGTCGTAAAGCTAGCGGTCTCTCCTGTTTTTCTAATAAAAGGAGCCGTGTGAATGACATAATGATACGCAGGATCAGAAACTCCTAGCTTAAGCCTCAACAATGCTTCTTTTAATATCTTGGCCAAATCTTGTTCGCGGCCTGTCACCCCTTTTGCAAAATGAGCATGATGCTTTTTCGGTAAAATCCACATCTCAAAAGGAAATCGTGAAGCAAAAGGCACCAAAGCTAAAAAATGATCGTTCTCGGCAACAATACGGCTACGATCATTGGATTCCTGCTTGATCAGATCACAAAAAATACAACGCTCATGATAAGCATAATATTTCTTGGCTCCCCTAAGCTCCTCGCGAACGCGCATAGGAATAACAGGCGTAGCAATAATCTGTGAATGGGCATGAGGAATATTTTGGTTATCCCGTGACCAATTATAATTTTTATGCGCGAGCGCATAACAAAGACTTGTATCTTTTTCTAAATCATGGATGCGCTCAACGTACGTTTCGATAACGAGTTTAATTTGCTTAACATCTAAATCAGCCATATTAGCGATATGCTCAGGGGTTTCATCAACGATCTCATGAGCTCCATGAGCTTGTAAAACCTCATAAAGCCCATTCATCTCAGGACTGAGCTTAACATGTGTTTCAAAAATAGGCGTCTTGTCAGCAATCACACGGACCTGCCAGCCTGGTGCATTCGCTTTGGAAATGCCTTTGCGAATCGCAAAAATTTCTTTAGGCGTCTCTTTTTCGTGGTCTTCGCAAAACTGGCATTTTTTTAACGATTTTAAATCGAGACTGCTCTTGTCGGAGGCGATAAACGTTCCGGGCCTTCTGGCTCTTCCTGTCGCCATGATAACCCAACGTCCAATGATAGGATCTTTGCGAAGTTCTTGCATATGTTTTCCTGCTTGTGGATGAAATTATAACATTAAAGACTACGCAGGGGAAATTGTTTCTTGAAAGTTTTTAACAGCTTTAACGAAAACGAAATCCAATTTTCATCTTATACCCGGAAATAAAACTTTTGGCATCCATAAGCCTTGAAGACTCTAAATGAACTTTCTTAATAAGAAGCGCCCCATGGCCTGCGCGAACAATAAAACCATCTTTTAAAATAGCCAAAACCTCTCCGGGAACTCCCTCCAAATGCTCTAAGGCAACAACTTTTGTCTCAAGGATCTTTAAGATCTTATCTCCAAAATACGTATAGGCATTAGGCCAAGGAACAAGGCCTCGAACATAATTATGAATAGTGTAAGCCTCAAGCATCCAATCAATGCGCCCCATTTCTTTGGTCAACTTTGGAGCTAACGTGGCTTTGGCCTGGTCTTGCTTAAACAAACAAAACTCATTACTTTCTATTTTCTCAAGAGTCTCCAAAAGAAATCGTGGACTTTCGTTCTTCATCTTCTCTTTGAGGCTTATCGCATTATCTTCTTCATCAATGAGAATGATCTTTTGAGCAATAACGTCGCCCTCATCAAGCCGTGGATTTATTTTGATAATGGAAATTCCTGTTTGCTCCTCACCGTTAAGAATAGCCCATTGGATCGGGGCTGCGCCTCGATATTTTGGAAGAAGCGATGTATGCACATTAACGGAGAAAATCTTTGGCAGAGAAAGAATGGCGTCCGTTAAAATACGGCCATAAGCAATCACAACAAAAAGATCAGCTTGAAGTGAGCGCAATTGTTCTAAGAAATGGCTATCCTTTAAATCAAGAGGTTGAAAAACGTCAATATTATTTTTAAGCGCAAGGTTCTTAGTCTCCGCAGAGGCAAGTTGAAGATTACGCCCCTTAGGCCGATCAGGCTGCGTCACGCATCCTACAACCTTGTGCTTTGAATCTATCAAGGCTCGAAGATTTTCTTTCGCTAAGTCATCAGTCCCAAAAAAAACAATTTTCATAGTATCCTACGGATAAAGATTAACGGTCACGATCGTCTTACTTCCCCGCTGGATCAGGCCCAAGCCTTTGCGGATAAGCCCTGTTAGTGTTTTTCTAGGTTTCCCTTTTACTACTATAACAAAACGGTACTGTTCACGCAATCGCGCAAGAGAGAGAACTTGAGGAGCAAGAACCTCGATCCCTTTTTTAGATTCTTTAGTCAAAGCATCAAAAAGAAGTTCTGCCTGGCGCATGGCTGCTTGCTCGTCGGTAGACCTCAAAACGATTTCTGCCATAGAAGCAAACGGCGGGAAATGAAGCTCCTTGCGAAGGACGAGCTCTTTCTTATAAAATAACGCTGGTTTATTTTCGATCACCGCCTTCAGGCAATAGTTATCTCTTAAATGTGTCTGGATAAAAAGCTTTTCTTTCGTCATTGCCCGCAGATGAGTCAGCAGAGAAAACGTGCTCTCTGCGGCTTGAAAATCCAAACGATTTAGCTCTGAGTCGACTTGAACCGCGCATGTCACATCAAAACGCAGAACCCCGTCAAGGCGCACAACAGCTTGCGTGGCGATCAAAATATCAAAATCATGAGGAGGGGTTTCGTTTTCCTTGGCATAACACTGTACCCGAGCTGAGGGGAAAAAACGCGCAACCTCGCTCTCTAGCTTTTCGATTCCCATGCCTGAAAAATTAAGATAGGCCCCATGACATTCTGGGCATACGGAAGGATGCGGGGCATGATGATTGCAATACCGGCAAACAACCTGTTTCGACTCATACAAAAATGTTAACGGAACATCACAGCGAGGACATTTAAGAATATGCTGGCATTTGGCACAAACCCCAAAACTTCCAAAACCTTTTTTATTCATCAATAATAAAATCTTGCCCTTCTGGGCTAATATTTTCTCGATCGCATGCGAAAGGGGAATGGAAATGAGCTGGCTTCTGCCAAACTTATAATTGGACATATCGATCACCTGGCTTGGGCAAAGATCACCAGCTAAAGAAGCCTCGATAAGATGAATCTTCTTTCTGCCTATCTCATGATAAAGCTC
>JBAYLJ010000005.1:0-15259 GCA_041664145.1 Candidatus Omnitrophota bacterium
CGAATGTGGATTTAAAAATTGATGTTTGTGCTGGGCGTGATTATCCCGAAGAGCTTAAAGGATATAAGCTGGCGATTTTATGCGGCTCTTGCATGTTGACACGACGCGAAACGCTTTCACGCATGTATCATGCCAATCAAGCCGGTGTTCCGGTGACAAATTACGGAGTATGCATTTCATTTTTACAGGGCGTTTTGGGAAGGGTGCTAGAGCCATTTCCGCAGGCGCTTAAAGTGTTTCAAGAAGAACAACGCAAGGGTTAACAAAGGATTGAGCTATGAGTGAAGCTGTTTTAAGTCATTTTAAGAACCGTATTAAACAAAATGAGATTGATAAATATCTTGTGGATGGAAAAGATTTCATTAATGAAGATGAGATCAGTGCGTGTTTAAAAAAGAATTTTGAGCCTGACGCTCATCAGGTCAAAGATATTCTCAAGAAGTCGCTGTCCATCAAAACTCTTTCTGTGGATGAAACAGCTTGTCTTTTGAATGTGAAAGATCCTGATCTGCTTTTGGAAATGAAAAAGACCGCACTTGAAGTTAAACAAAAAGTTTATGATCATCGCATTGTGACCTTCGCGCCGTTATATCTTGGGAATTTTTGTGTTAATAAGTGCCTTTATTGTGGCTTTAAAAATGATAATACGGATATTTCTCGTCGGGTTCTTTCGATGGAGGAAATAAAGAAAGAGGTTGAGGCGCTTGCTGGAGCCATTGGACATAAAAGGCTTGTGGTGGTTTACGGGGAGCATCCTAAGAATGATATTGATTATATTATTGAGAGCATTAAGACCATTTATGGGGTTAGCGTTCCGACAAAGCATGGTGTTGGCAATATTAGGCGTGTGAATGTCAACGCGCCGCCTTTTTCTATTAAAGATTTAATAAAGCTTAGGGATGTTGGCTTAGGAACCTATCAAGTTTTTCAAGAAACATATCATCATGACACTT
Source organism: Candidatus Omnitrophota bacterium (assembly GCA_041664145.1). Lineage (GTDB taxonomy): Bacteria > Omnitrophota > Gorgyraeia > Zapsychrales > Aceulaceae > CALGLP01. The sequence goes on from JBAYLJ010000005.1 coordinate 954, forward strand.
ATCGAAAGGTTCATCCAAGTCAAACGATCAAAGGAAATTATGCCTGGCGGCTTTATTGCATGCATCGCGCCCTGGAAGCTGGCATTGATGATGTGGGCATTGGTGTTTTGTTCGGGCTTTATGACTGGAAATTTGAAGTTTTAGGGCTTTTGGTTCATGCCATAGAGCTTGAAAAGAAATTTGGCGTAGGACCCCATACGATATCATTTCCGCGGCTTGAGCCAGCACATAATGTAGAATTAGACCAATTTGCGCGTTATCATGTGAGCGATGAGGATTTTAAAAAGGTTATCATGATCCTGCGTCTGAGCGTTCCACATGTAGGGCTTATTGTGACCGCTAGGGAGAGCGAACAAATGCGAAGGGAGGTTCTTGAGCTTGGCATTACACAAACGGATGCCTCCAGTCGTATCGGGGTTGGCGCTTACGATGCCCCTGGCGAGAAACAAAGGACAGAAAAGCAGCAATTTATTCTAGGCGATACACGCAGCCTCGATGAGGTGATCCGCGAGTTTGCCAAGCGCGGACTGATCACCTCTTTTTGTACAGCTGGGTATCGTTGCGGACGCACGGGCAAATGCATTATGGATCTGTTGCGCGATGGCACTGAAGGAAAATTCTGTAAGCTGAATGCGATCCTGACCTTTCGCGAATGGCTGGATGATTTTGCCTCTGAGGAAACAAAGAAAGTTGCCGAACCTGTTTTAGCTAAGGAAATTGAAGAAGTTAAGCAAAACATGCCTAAGCTTTATCCAAAGCTTATGGAATATTATGAACGCATCAAACTTGGTGAGCGGGATCTTTATCTATAGCAAGCCATGAATAAAAAACAAATTCTCGACCATTTAAAGTCTGACAATTCAGCCGATTTATTTAAAGAAGCTGATCGGGTGCGTGAGCGATATTGCGGCGATCAGGTCCATCTTCGCGGCATCATCGAGTTCTCCAATTATTGCCGACAAGATTGTCTTTACTGTGGATTACGACGAAGCAATGATAAGGTGACTCGTTATCGCATGACTTGCGACGAAATTATTTCGTGCGCGCAGAATGCGGTTAAGCTGGATATTCCTACGGTTGTCCTGCAATCAGGGGAAGATTTGTCATATCAAATGGAAGATCTCTGTTTCATTGTTAAAGAGATCAAAAAATTAAACTTAGCGATCACACTGTCTGTTGGAGAGCGGTCGCACGATGACTATAAACGATTAAAAGAAGCTGGGGCTGACCGGTATCTTTTGCGATTTGAAACCTCTGATGAGAAACTGTATGAAAAGTTAAGGCCTGGTCGGTATTTTTCTCAAAGATTAAAATGTCTTGAGCAGCTCAAAGAACTCAATTATCAGGTAGGTTCCGGCATCATGGTGGGCCTTCCGGGACAAACGCTGGAAAGCATCGCTCAGGATATTTTGCTTTTTAGGTCTTTGGATCTGGATATGATCGGTGTTGGCCCTTTTTTACCACACCCTCATACACCGCTTGCAGGAAATAAAGACATCGGGATAGCGGCAGTTCTTAAGGTTTTGGCTTTAACACGGATCGTGACAAGAAATGCTCACATTCCAGCCACAACAGCTGTGGGAACCATTGATGGACAGGGCAGGCAAAAAGCCCTTCTTTGTGGTGCTAATATTATCATGCCCAATATCACGCCGATGCAATATCGGAAATTTTACGAGATTTATCCGGATAAAATATGCCTGTCTGAAGACGCCTCAACATGCCGAGGCTGTGTGGAGAAAATGATCCTTGCGGCTGATCGAAAGGTCGGTACAGGCTTTGGTCATACGTTGAAAACACGGAAGCTTGACATTTAGTCGACGTAGAAACTTAAAATATCTTCTCTAAATATTACCTAGTTCATTTCCAGAATTATTTCTCAAAATAAATATCTTGACATTTGTATCGTTATATCGTAATATTACGATTAAACGATTTCATTATTATTGAGAAAAGAAATAAAAGCACTGTTCGCTTAAGAACAAGGATATGAAAAAAATAGAAATGTATTTAACGCAAAGGAGGAAAAATGGAAGCTATGAAATTGAATAAAAATAATTTTCAAAAAGAGGTTCTTGAGTCATCTATTCCAGTTCTTGTCGATTTTTTTGCGGATTGGTGCGGGCCTTGTCGTATGATCGCGCCTGTTTTGGAAGAATTGGCAACCCTTTACGAGGGTAGATGTAAAATAATGAAAGTGAATGTCGATGAAAATCCTGACCTAGCCGCTAATTATCAAATTTCATCAATTCCTGCCTTATTCTTTTTTAAGAAGGGAAAAATGGTCGATCAGGTTTTAGGAGCTCTTCCAAAAAAATCTTTGGAAGAAAAGATTAATCAACTATTATAATTTTTACGAATAGGATGAATATGAAGAAATTTATTATATTTATTTTTGGTTTTATTGCTGGATTCATTTTTTTAGGGATTGTCGTCGTGATCGCTATGCCAAAGCTGATGATTGTTTCAAGTGAAAGTCGATATAGTTTTGACGAAACAGTTCTTCGCATTGAGCAGAGCATTCAAAAAGCCGGATGGAGTCATAAGGGAACGAATTTGATGAGCGAAGAAATAAGCATGAGGGCGGGAAAAGGTATTGGCGTTCGCGTGGCTGGCATTAAGCTTTGCAAGGCCGCCTACGCAAAAGATATCTTGCAAGATGAAAGATCGCGCTTTGCTTCTTGTCTGATGCCGTGTACGATTTCTGTCTGGGAATCTGATGCGGGTAAGGTGTATGTGTCTAAAATGAATACGGGCCTGATGGGGAAGCTTTTTGGTGGAAAGATGTCAGAAATCATGGCGGATAAAGTTGGTCCGGAAGAGCATGAAATGTTAAAAGATATTATTAACTAACTTTTTGCGTGAGGATTAGTCAAAATGAATTCAAAAAAAAAGATTGTTATTATCGGTGGAGTTGCTGCGGGGCCTAAGACAGGATCAAGGATCAGCAGGCTTTGCCCTGACGCGGAGATCACGTTAATCGAAAAAGGGAAATTTCTTTCCTATGCCGGGTGCGGCCTTCCTTATTATGTTTCTGGTGTCGTTCAAGATCAGAAAGATCTTATGTGCACCGCGATCGGGGCCGTGCGGGATCCTGTATTCTTTCATGATGTAAAAAATGTTAAAGTTTTGAATCAGACCGAAGCCACATCCGTGGATATAAAAGCGAAAAAAGTTTATATTCAAAATGTTCAAACTCATCACGCGGATGAAGTTTGTTACGATACGCTTGTTTTTGCCACGGGCGCTTCTTCGATCGTCCCTGTGATCGAGGGAGTAAACCTAAAGAATGTCTTTACTTTGCAAACGATCGAAGACGCTGAAAAGATCCGATCGATCTTAAAAGAGGGCAAGGCCCAAGATGTTGTTATCGTCGGCGGTGGGCTCATTGGAGTTGAAATTACAGAAGCTTTAACTGAGCGAGGGGCTCGCGTTACGATCGTTGAGCGGCTTGCTCAAATTCTTCCCATGCTTGATAGAGATTTGGCGTATCATGTCACCAAGCACATGGAATCGAAAGGTGTTAAAATCAAAACACAAACAATAGTTCAGCGTATTGAAGGGGCGGAATCCGTAGAGGCTGTTGTCACCGATCAAGGAAAAATTTCTTGTGATTTTGTTATTCTTGCGGTTGGCGTACGACCGAACACAGAATTGGCGAAAAAGATAGGACTGACCACTGGGAGGACTGGGGGAATCGTTGTTAATGACCGGATGCAAACAAGCGATCCGGATATTTTTGCCGTTGGTGATTGCGTTGAGTCTTTTCATTTGGTAACCGGGAAACCTTGCTTTATACCGCTCGGTTCAACAGCGAACAAGCAAGGACGTGTTGCGGCTAATAATATTTGCGGGATCGAGGATGTTTTTCCAGGTGTTTTAGGGTCAACGATATGTAAAGTATTTGACTTCAGCGTTGGAAGAACTGGCCTTGGGCAGGCACAGGCTCAAGAGGCAGGATTCGATGTTGTTACGCTTTTTAATCCGGCACCCGATAAAGCTCATTTTTATCCTAATGCCAAGCCCATGTTTATGAAATTAATCGCGGACCGTCAGAGTCGGCGTCTTTTAGGCCTTCAGGCTGTGGGTCCAGGAATCCTGGATAAGCGTATTGATATCGCGGCAACGGCTATCACGGCAAAAATGACAGTAGACCAAGTTGCTAATTTAGATTTGTGTTATGCTCCGCCATACGCACCGGCCATGGACAATATTTTGACTTCGGCCAACATCGCCCGTAATCAGATCGATGGCCTGTATCAGTCCATATCTCCTGAAGAAGTCAAAGAAAAAATAGACCGAAAAGAGAATGTTCTTTTGCTTGATGTTAGAAGCCCAGAGGAATATGATGAGGTGAACATTGAAGGGTCTGTCTTGATCCCCTTGGGGCAGTTAAGGCGGAGATTAAAGGAAATACCTTCTGATAAAGAAATTATTACTTTCTGCAAGATTTCATTGCGCGGATACGAGGCTGCATTGATTTTGCAGTCGGCAGGGTTTCGTAATGTTAAGGTGATGGATGGCGGAATTCTGATGTGGCCATTTCAGAAAAATTCAACAAAACATTCAGCGTAGAGAAGAAAAAAATGTTTGTTGAAAAGCACGATTTTATTATTTAGGAAAAACGACTTCATGTGTTGAAGCATGAAAGCCAAATATTTTGCGATAAAAAGAGCATTCTTCCAAGGAGAAAGTATGGACTACCAGAAAGAAAGCGATATTCTTAAAGCCTTAGCCCACCCGATGCGCTTACGGATGGTGGAAGGTCTCATGAAGGATCACTGCAATGTAACAAAGATCGTCGAGAAAACAGGGTTGCCTCAATCTACGATATCGCAGCACTTAGGCATTCTTAAAAAGGCAGGCATTCTTACGCCCGAAAAGCAAGGCGTTCAAACCTGCTACCATGTCACGCACCCCAAGATTAAAAATATTATTCAGATGCTTAACTCTTAATAAAGGAAGAAGCTATGCTAAAAAAACTTATCACATTTTCATTGAATCGTCCGCGCGCCATTATGTGGGCAACGCTTTTATGCGTTGGGATAGCCTTTATTCAGTATCCTAATATTAAGGTGGATACTGATCCTGAAAATATGCTCTCCGACAACGCTCCCGTGCGTATTTTTCATCGAGAAGTCAAAAAAGAGTTTGCTGTTTACGACATGGTGGTCGTTGGTATTGTGAACAATAAGAATGTTGATGGCGTTTTCAATGTGGAAACGTTAACAAAGATCTATAAGATTACCGAAGAAATTAAAGGGATCAAAGGCGTTATCGCGTCAGAAATTTATTCACTTTCAACCAAGGATAATGTTCAGCAAGGGGGCGCAGGGGAGGTTCGTTTTAATTGGCTCATGGAAAATCCTCCTCAGACACAACAAGAGGCCTTGGGGATCCGTGATCAGGCACAAAACAACCCCATGTTTTATGGAACGGTTGTTTCGGAAGATGGCAAGGCGTTGTGCCTGTACGTTCCTGTTGAGCGCAAGAATTTAAGTTACGGTGTTGTTCAGGCGATTAAGAAAATTGTGGCCAAATATCCCGGCGAAGAGCAATTTCATTTTACAGGATTGCCAGTGGCCAATGATCAATTTGGCGTTGAGATGTTCAAGCAAATGGCTGTTTCTGCGCCTTTAGCTGGACTTGTTATTTTCCTTCTTTTATGGTTTTTCTTTAAATCCGTTGTCTTGATTATTGCGCCTATGCTTATTGCGATGGCGACGGTGATCATTACGATGGGACTTCTTATTGGTTTTGGTTTTCCGGTTCACATTATGAGCTCGATGATCCCCATTTTCTTGATGCCGATCGCTGTTCTGGATTCAGTTCATGTCATAAGTGATTTTTTTGAGAAGTATCCTTTGTACAATGATCGCCGAAAAACCATTTCTGCGGTCATGGAAGAGCTTTTTTCATCCATGCTTTATACCTCGCTGACAACCTTTGCAGGGTTCTTTTCTTTATCATTTACCCCTATACCGCCTGTTCAGGTTTTTGGTATTGCCGTGGCGATCGGTGTCGCGATCGCGTGGGTATTGACCATCACTTTTATCCCAGCCTATATTATGTTGATGAATTCCAAAATTTTTGCAAATTTTCATTCATCAGCGGAGCAAGAAAAGAGTCCCTATCTGGATAAGGTTTTGGGATTTATTAGACGTGTTGTTTCCAAGCATTTTAAAGCGGTGCTAATGGTGACAGTACTTTTTATCGGCGTAGCCTTTTACGGCATCAGTCGTATTCAGGTCAATGATAATCCTGTGCGATGGTTTGAGTCTAAGCATCCGATTCGGGTCGCTGATCGCATTCTAAACAAGCATTTCGCGGGCACCTATGAAGCCTATTTAGTTTTTACGGCTAAAGATAAGCAAGCAGAAATTTTTATTGAGCCACAGATGTTGCGTTACGTGGAGCAGTTGCAAAAAGAGATGCTTAAGACAGGACTCGTTGGGAAAACAACGTCTTTGGTCGATGTTGTCAAAAAGATTTATTATGAGCTTTTGGGTGGTGACAAGGCCAACAGCGTTGTTCCTGATACGAAGCAGGCCGTGGCGCAGTGCCTTATTTCTTTCGAGAATTCACACAAGCCTGATGACCTTTGGCACATGACAACGCCAGATTATTCAAAGATCAACATCTGGGTTCAGCTTAAGAGTGGTGACAATAAGAATATGCAACGGGTTGTAAAATATGTTGCCCAATATATTAAAGATAATCCTCCTCCGATGGAGGTTGCGTTTGGTTGGGCAGGGTTGACGTATATCAATGTTATTTGGCAAAATAATATGGTGGGTGGCATGCTTAATAACTTTTTAGGGAGCTTTATCATTGTTCTTTTTATGATGCTCTTCTTGTTTCGATCACCTGTGAAGGCATTGATCTCGATGATCCCGTTAACGATCACGATCCTGTTTATTTATAGTCTTCTTGGGTTCTTTGGTAAAGATTACGATATGCCCGTGGCTGTTTTATCCGCGTTGACACTCGGATTGTCCGTGGATTTTGCCATTCACTACATTCAACGGGTTAATGATGTTAATGCTGAAAAGAAGGATTGGAGAAAATCAACGGAAGAAATGTTCGAAGGTCCGGGTCGGGCGATCATTCGTAATGCCTTAGTGGTGGCCATTGGTTTCTTGCCGCTTTTAGTTGCACCACTTGTGCCTTATAAGACAGTTGGATTTTTTATGTTTACGATCATGGCGTTTTCATCCGTGGCAACACTTTTTATTTTGCCAGCGATCGTTTATTGGAAACCCAAATGGATCTTTGAAGAAACAGGCAAGGGGGTGAGCTGTCGTTGCAGTAGCTGTATGCTTGTCGCCTTGTTTGTGGCTTCAGCCGTGGCCTATGTTCTTTTGGGCTATACGCCTTTAGGATGGAAAATGTCCACGTGGATGACCATTTTGGTGATCGTGTTTTTAGCAGGGCTTTGTCATTTCGCATCAAAAAGAAAAATTTGTCTAACACAAGGGGGTCAACAATGAAACGCTTTAGCCTGGCCATTTTTATGTTCTTCATTTTTGTTTCTTCGGGTTTTGCTCAAACCGTAGAGGAAATTGTCAATAAGGCTAATCTGGTTGCGTATTATGCAGGGAATAGCGGTCAGTCGGATGTGGTGATGACCATTACGGATTCTCAAGGCCGCCAGCGTACGCGTGAATTTCGTATTCTGCGCTTGAATGTTAAAGAAGGCGCAGAACAAAAGTTTTATGTGTATTTTAAGCGTCCGACGGATGTTGAGCGCATGGTTTATATGGTATGGAAAAATATTGGTAAAGATGATGATCGATGGCTTTATTTACCGGCCTTAGACTTAGTCAAGCGCATTGCTGCTAGCGATAAGCGCTCAAGTTTTGCTGGGTCACATTTTGTTTATGAAGATGTTTCTGGCCGAGGAGTTACGGCAGACACGCATGAGCTTTTAGGTGAGGAAGGAAATCTTTATAAGTTAAAAAATACGCCCAAAGAGGCAAAGGGTGTAGATTTTTCTTATTATTTTGTCTGGATCGATAAAGGCAACTTTTTACCGATGAAGGCTGAATATTATAATGCGAGCGGAAAGCTTTTGCGTACAGTGGAAGCCTTGGAGGTTAAGGACATCCAGGGGCATCCAACAGCAACAAAATCCAAAGCTTTGGACGTTGAACGCAAGGGTGAAACGATTATTGATTTTACCAATGTTGTTTATGATGCCGGGCTCGATGATAGTATTTTCACCGAACGCTATTTGCGTCAACCCCCAACACAATGGATCAAATAAGATGAAACGAGTTATGTTTGTTCTCCTTTTTATCCTGATACTTCCAGTTACGGCGCAGGCATCCTTCTCTGGTCTTCATGGATTTATTGAAAATGATATTGGTATCAAGCTGAGCAATGATACCACTAAGCGTGATAATTATAATATGTTTGAGCAACGTCTACAGCTCAAGACGAATTATTACGCCCAAGGGGAAAATGTTTGGGCGCGTAAAGGCCTGGCTGTCAATTTTCGCGGTGATTTTACAGTTGATGAATATTATAGCGGCAAAACTGATTTTGATCTTCGCGAACTAAATCTTTCCTTAAGTCCGTTTCGTTGGATGGACCTAAAGCTAGGACGCCAAGTTTTAACTTGGGGGACAGGAGACTATCTTTTTATTAATGATATGTTTCCAAAAGATTATGAGTCGTTTTTTATTGGACGCGACGATGAGTATTTGAAAAAACCTTCGGATGCCATCAAGGCATCCTTTTATCCAAAGCTTGCGAATATTGATTTTATCGTTATTCCCTATTTCACGCCGAACACTATTGCTACCGGCGACAGGCTATCATTCTTTGACAGTTTTCAAGGTGGTATTGCCGGAACGAATTCCGATCGTCAGATCATTAGCCCGCCTTTTCAGATGTCGAACAATGAATACACCCTGCGCGCGTATCGCAATTTTGGTAGCAATGAGGCAGCTTTTTATTATTTTCACGGTTTTGATAAGAATCCTCGTAGCTATAAAGATGAAGCTCGTCGACAACTTTACTATGAGCCTGTGGATGTTTATGGCGCAAGCCTTCAGGGGCCCTTTGCTAAAGGGATCGGCAATGTAGAATTTGGCTATATTCGCTCACGCGATGACGCGAATGGTACCAATCGGACTGTTGAGAATTCATGGCTTAAGCTGATGACCGGCTATAGCAAAGATTTAGGCAATGATTTAAAAATAGGTTTTCAGTATTTAGTTGAGGAGCGGCTTAATCAAGGCGCTTATGACGATAATTTGATGCCGAGTGATTATCGCTGGGATGAATTTCGTCACCTAATAACTAATCGTATTACAAAATTGTTTAAGAATCAGACGGTGAATGTGACGCTGTTTACCTTTTATTCTCCATCGGACAAAGATGGTTATGTGCGGCCATCGGTTAGTTATGATATTACTGATCAATGGAAGGTGACGGCGGGGATGAATTTACCCTGGGGTGAGGATGATCAAACAGAGTTTGGACAAATGAAACATAATAAAAACGTCTATGTCAGGGTTAAATATAGTTTTTAAAAGGAGGGCTATATGGTCGAGAGATATTTGCGGGGTATCGCAGGCACGCTTGTTCTTATTAGCGTTGCTTTAGCGTTTTGGGTCGATAGCCGATGGCTTTGGTTTACAGCGTTTGTTGGTGCAAATCTTTTGCAGTCAGCCTTTACCAATTGGTGTCTGATGATGACCATTTTAAAGAAGTTTGGGGTAAAATAATCTTTCAATTTTGATGTTTTGAAGTTTAAACCCCTTGCAATATCAATTGCGAGGGGTTTTTATTTGTGTTAGATTGAAAGACAAGAAATAATTAAAGAAATAAAAAAAAGGAGGAAAGAAATGAATATCTTTTATTTTGCAGGCATAGCAGCGGTTGTTATTTTTTTCATGGGTATCAAGATCGTTCGTCCGACTCATCGCGGACTTGTTGAGCGGTTTGGTAAGTATAATCGATTTGCCAATCCTGGCTTTAATTGGATCCTTCCTATCATTGAGGTTATTTATCAAGTCAACGTCACTGAGCAAATGGTGGATGCTGAGCCACAGGAAATTATTACCAATGATAATTTGAACGCTAAGGTGGATGCGCAGGTTTACTTTAAGGTGAAAGCCGATGAAACGAGTGTGAAAAGTTGTCAGTATAATGTGAATAATTATCAATGGCAGATTGTTAATTTAGCGCGTACGACGCTAAGAAATATTATTGGCACCTTGACTTTGAAATCAGCCAATAGCGAGCGAGGCAAAATTAATGCTGAGTTGCACAGGACTCTTTGCGACGAAACAGCAAGCTGGGGGCTAGAGATCGTCCGTACAGAATTAAAAGAGATTGATCCCCCCAAAGATGTTCAAGAAACGATGAACAAGGTTGTTAAAGCAGAGAATGAGAAGATTTCCGCGATTGATTTTGCGACAGCGACAGAAACGGTTGCTGATGGTCAGAAAAGAGCTGAGATTAAAAAGGCCGAAGGTATCAAGCAGGCACGTATTTTAGAGGCAGAAGGCGAAGCCGCGGCGATCAAGCTCGTTAATGAAGCCGCAGAAAATTATTTTGTTGGCAATGCTCAAGTTTTAAGAAAGCTTGAAGCTGTTGAAAAATCATTGCAAAACAATGCTAAGATCGTCGTTCCTGCCAATACAGAGCTCGTCAATGTGATCGGCGAGATGGCAGGATTTTTACCTATTAAGAAATAAGTTAATGAAAAAGACAATATTTTTGTTGTTTGGCGCATTAAGCTTTTTTATCGTTTGCAATTTATCTTTTGCGGGGCAAGGTGATTTTGGGCTTGTGAGCGCTAAAGGAATTGTCAATACCTCCGAAGTCGGCGGTAAGGGCTTGTATGTTTTTTCGATGTGGAATAGCGGCCGTAAAACACAAATTGGCGCAGACGGAAGTTTTTCTGTTGCCATTCTTTCCAACACAAGACCGCAGAAGCTTTCAGCAAGAGATGATGATGAAAAAACTCGTGCGCTCGCCTTAGTTTTATCTCAAGATTCACAAAACATCATTCTTGATGCTACGTCGACGGCGATGGCAATCTTGTTTAGCGATCCGCGTGCGATAAAGAATGCTCAGGAAATGGAGAAATATTCAAAGATTGTTGCGCAGGCGAAGTCTTTTCAGGATTTTGTTATTTTCTTAAAGAAAAATCTTTCCTTGAGGACGATAGAGGAGCTAGCAAGGGACGAAGAATATGTTACCTTGTTTGAAAAGTGTAATCGTGAGATTTTTGAAGTGGACCGCGCTGCGATTAACAACTCTTTGTATGAGGCCCAGGGGCAGCTTGAAAAATCTTTTAGCCAATAGAAATACTTAAGGGCATGAACGATATTCAAAAAGAACTAAGAAAATACGCAAGCCCTCAGAAAGCAAAAATTTTACAAGGCTTTTTTAAAACAGGTCCCGGAGAGTATGGTGAAGGTGATGTCTTTATCGGCGTCCAGGTTCCGTTTGTCCGTCAAGTTGCCAAGAAATTTCAAGATGTAAGTTTGAAGGAAGCAACCTGTCTTTTAAAATCTCCTATTCATGAAGAGCGCGAACTCGCGCTTTTCATTCTTGTCTTTCAATTTTTAAGATCCGATGAAAAAGAGCGTGAAATTATTTATAAGGCATATCTTAAGAATACGCGTTATATCAATAATTGGGATTTGGTGGATCTGAGCGCAGAAAAGATCATTGGCCCTTTTCTTGCGGATAAAAGTAAGGCGCCTCTCATTCGTCTGGCGCGCTCGTTGTCTCTTTGGGAGAGAAGGATTGCGATTCTCTCAACATTTTATTTTATTAAGAATTATGAATTTAAAGAGACACTTAAGATTGCTAAGATATTGATTGGCGATCCAGAGGACTTGATTCATAAGGCCGTTGGTTGGATGTTGCGCGAAGTTGGCAAACGTGATCAGGCATCTGAGGAAAAGTTTCTGAAGAAATACTACGAAAAGATGCCTCGCACCATGTTGCGCTATGCGATCGAGCGGTTTTCTTTTGCTAGGCGAAAAGCCTACCTAGAAGGACGCGTGTAAGGCCATAAATTTTGCTAAAAAAAGATTTTCCATGTATAATTGAATCTGATTCTAACACATGTACAGGGAGTGATTATGACAAAAAACAAAAAATTACACCCAGAGACGTTGGCGGTTCATGCGGGTCATGACGGAGATCATGAAACTGGTGCTCGCGCTGTGCCTATTTATCAAACTACATCGTATCTTTTTAAGGACACAGATCATGCAGCGAATCTTTTTGCCTTAAAGGAATTTGGCAATATTTACACGCGCTTGATGAATCCTACCACTGATGTTTTGGAAAAACGTATTGCCGCTCTTGAAGGTGGGGTTGGGGCGCTCGCGACGGCAAGCGGCATGTCGGCGATTAGCCTTGCCATTCTAAACATTGCACAAAACGGCGATGAGATTGTTTCTGCGGACAATCTTTATGGCGGAACATATACGCTTTTTGAACACACATTGAAGCGTTTTGGCATCAAGGTTCATTTTGTCAAGAGTGATGACTTAAAAGGTTTCGAGAAAGCTATAACGAAAAAGACAAAGGCGATTTATGCTGAAACTGTTGGAAATCCAAAGCTTAACGTGACTGATCTTGAGGCTCTTGCAAAGATTGCACACAAAAATAATATTCCTTTGATTATTGATAATACCGCGACGCCGTATTTGGTTAAACCATTTGATTTTGGTGCGGATATCGTTGTCTACTCGGCCACAAAGTTTTTAGGCGGTCATGGAAATTCTCTTGGCGGTGTTATCGTCGATTCAGGAAAGTTTGATTGGACGAGTGGTAAATTTCCGCTGATCGCAGAGCCTGACGCCAGCTATCATGGGCTAAATTTTGTTGAGGCGCTGAAATCCGCTGGCAATATTGCTTATATTGTAAAGGCGCGGGTGACATTGTTACGTGATTTGGGCCCGGCTTTGTCACCGTTTAATGCTTTTTTGTTGCTTCAAGGAATTGAGACTTTGCATCTAAGAATGCCACGGCATTGTGAAAATGCGTTAGCGGTTGCGCAATTCTTAGAAAAACACGAGGCTGTTTCTTGGGTAAATTTCCCGGGATTGAAAACAAGTCCGGAAAAAGAAAAAGTTAGGAAATATTTACCTAACGGCGCAGGCGCCATTATTGGTTTTGGCATTAAAGGCGGCCTTAAAGCCGGTAAGAAGTTTATCAACTCACTTGAGCTTGTGTCGCATTTAGCCAACATTGGTGATGCCAAAACTTTGGCGATTCATCCGGCGAGCACGACCCATCAGCAGCTTGCAGAAAAAGAGCAATTGGCCACAGGCGTCACACCTGATTTTATTCGTTTGTCAATTGGCATTGAACACATTGATGATATTTTGGCTGATCTTGATCAGGCTTTGAAGAAAGCATCTTAAAGGAGAAGGTTATGAAAAGACTCTGCAGATCAAACGTGGAAAAGAAAGTAGCTGGGGTCTGTGGCGGGCTAGGGGAATATTTTGACAAAGACCCGGTATTTTTTAGGATCATTTTTGTTTTAATTACGCTTTTCCCTCCAGGTTGCGGAATTCTTTTGTATATCATCATGTGGTTTGTTGTGCCCAGGAAGTCCTTGTAGGGAAATCCCACGGTCGCTTTTGCTCCCTAGCACAAATTCGTCCCGTTTCAACGAAAGTCCTGCGAGATAGCGTTTTCCCAAAAACAACCCTCTCTCTTGTATTTGGTCTATATATAATATATATTTAACGTAGGTTCTGATCTTTAACAATTGATGTTTTGTACTGATAAAGGCAAACTATCCGTAAGGGTAGGGCGCAAAGTTACAGGGTCCTTTAAGAAAAAGGATAGCCAATTACCACAACAAAGCAGCGCATTTTTATTGGCCCATTCTTTCTTCTTGAAGGAATGGGCTTATTTGTTTTTGGTGCGTATTGGGCACCAAAAACACTTCGAGCTAAGGCGAGAAGCCATGACATAGAAGGGTTTTGCACCAGAAAATGCTCATGCCGCAAGCCTGCCTGTAGCCAGGCAGAGCTGCGGCAAGAGTGAGTGTAAAAGGGAATGCGATGTCAAAGATAAAAAGACATAATATATTTAAAAAGGCTATTAGCTTATTCGCCGTGGTTTGTTTTTCAGCAACCATGATCTTTCCACAACAGGCTTATGCCCAAGCTCTAACCCCAGCTTCAAATTTTGTGCCTCTGAGCGCAGCCTTTACTCCGACATTAGTTCGTGGAATACGTGTCTATCCTGACAATCCCCTGAAGTTCGACTTTATTGTCGATTCTGGTGATACCGGGCTTAAAGGGGATGATCTCAAA
>JBAYLJ010000006.1:0-15018 GCA_041664145.1 Candidatus Omnitrophota bacterium
AAGCGAAACATCTTTCCACTCTGAGTCCCCGCGGGAATATCCATCGTCACATTTCCGCCTAAGGTATGAACGCTCACTTGCGCTCCTAAGGCTGCTTTGGCAAAGTTAACAGGTAGATTCATATAAATATCAAGGCCTTGACGCTGAAAAATCTCATGATCATGAATACGAATATAGATATACAGATCTCCTCGACCGGCTTGGCCGATTTCCCCTTCACCTTGAACACGAAGTTGCGATCCTGTATCAACGCCCGCTGGAAACTTCACATCAATCTTGCGTGTCACCCGTATTGTGCCTTTTCCTTGGCAAGTCGGACAAAACTCAGTGATCACCTTTCCTTCGCCTCGGCACTGAGGACACGTTTGAGCCATACGGAAAAATCCACTATCTGTAATCACTTGGCCTCGCCCCTGACAACGTGAACAACTCTTGGGTTGCGTTCCCGGCTTAGCGCCAGAACCAGCACAAGCTTGACAAAGATCATGACGAGGAACTTTAATGGCCTTGGTCACACCCGCATAGGCTTCTTCAAGGGTTAAATCAAATTCATATTGAATATCTTTTCCACGTCTTGCACGGCGCGAACGGCTCGATCGTCCTGAATCAGAACCAAAGCTTCCAAAGATATCTTCGAAGATGTCACCACCAAATCCCATGTTCTCAAAAATACTGCTAAAATCTGCATTGCGAAAGATATCTTCTTGTGTAAAATTCTGGTCAATGCCCGCATGACCATACTGATCATATGTTTGTCGTTTCTTGGTATCAGATAAAACCGCATAGGCTTCGGAGATCTCCTTAAACTTTTCCTCAGCCTCTTTTTTCTTTTCCGGGGCAACACGATCGGGGTGATGTGAAAGCGCAAGCTTGCGATAAGCCTTTTTGATCTCGACTTCTGTCGCGTCTTTTTTAATCCCTAAAATTTCGTAATAATCTCTTTTCAACCCGATTCTCCTTTACAAATCCTCAAATCAACCAAAGTCTTTAGGAAAGGGCGCCTGTGAAAAACACAGGCGCCCTTTCCTAAATTAACCTTTATTTCTTCTCATCTTCTGCTTTAAAATCCGCGTCGATGATGTCGTCCTTCTTTTCTGTTGATCCGGTATCTTGCGCTGTGGATTCTCCTGCCTCAGGTTGTCCTGGACCAGCGCCTTGCTGTCCTTGGCCGCCTTGAGCTTGCTGAGCCGCAGTCGCTTTATACATTTCTTCAGCAAGTTTATGACTTACCTTTTGCAAAGACTCCATGGCAGCCTTAACCTTTGCCACATCAGCGGTCTTGATCACTTCTTTAAGATTAGCTAGTTCTTTTTCAACACTTTCTTTATCCTGTGCTGAAATCTTATCGCCATAATCTTTGAGAGACTTTTCTGTCGCATAAGCAAAGCTATTGGCTTCATTCATTGTCTCTGCCAATTCACGCTTTTTCTTATCCTCATCGGCATATTTTTCTGCTTCTTTAACCATTTTATCAATATCAGAATCAGAAAGTTTTGTCGATGCCGTAATTTTAATGGATTGTTCTTTGCCCGTCGCCTTATCTTTGGCCGAGACGTGAACAATACCGTTAGAATCAATGTCAAAGGTGACCTCGATCTGCGGAATGCCTCGATGAGCTGGCGGAATGCCAACCAGATCAAATCGACCGAGCTCCGTATTATCATTAGCCATTTGACGCTCGCCTTGCAAAACACGGATCGTCACAGCTGTTTGATTATCATCAGCTGTTGAAAAAATTTGGCTCTTCTTGGTCGGAACCGTTGTGTTACGATCGATCATGTGCGTAAACACCCCACCCACAGTCTCAATACCTAACGTTAACGGCGTGACATCCAAAAGAAGAACTTCTTTCGTTTCCCCTTTGATAATCGAAGCCTGAACAGCTGCCCCCAAGGCTACGCATTCCATAGGGTCAACGCCGCGCTCAATTTTCTTACCGACATAATCTTCAAGAAACTTTTGGATCACCGGCATACGTGTCGGTCCACCAACCATGATCACGCGATCAATATCATTAGCAGAAAGTTTTGCATCCGCTAAAGCGCCTTCCATCGGCTTACGGCAACGATCAACGATCGGAGCAACAAGCTCTTCAAGCTTTGAGCGCTCAATTCTTAAAGTAAGATGCTTAGGGCCAGACGCATCTGCGGTAATAAAGGGAAGATTCACATCTGTTGCAACAGTTGAAGAAAGCTCGACCTTAGCTTTTTCCGCAGCTTCACGAAGACGCTGAAAAGCCATTTTATCGTTCTTGAGGTCAATACCACTTTCTTTCTTGAACTGAGTGCAAATATAATCAATTAAAATATTATCCATGTCTGTACCGCCAAGCTGCGTGTCCCCATTGGTGGAAAGGACTTCAAAGCCGCCTTCAGCCCACATTTCCATGATCGTGACATCGAGCGTACCGCCGCCTAAATCAAAAACCAAGATCTTAAGCTCTTTGCCCACCTTATCCAAGCCATAGGCCAAGCAAGCGGCCGTCGGCTCATTGATAATGCGTAAAACTTTTAGTCCGGCGATTTCACCAGCATCTTTGGTAGCTTGTCGTTGATTATCATTAAAATAAGCTGGAACAGTGATCACCGCCTCTTCGACAGTGTCCCCTAAATATTTTTCAGCGTCAGCTTTGATCTTTTGCAAAATAAAAGCGCTGATCTGCTGAGGCGTAAATTCTTTTCCCATTGCTTCAAACTTATGACTCGTGCCCATTTTACGTTTAGCCGCATAGATCGTTCCTTGCGGATTAACCGCTGCTTGTCTTCGGGCTGGTTCGCCAACGAGGCGATTTCCATCCTTATCAAAAGCCACAAACGATGGAAAGGCTTTCCCTGAAGAAACGCCTGCGCCTTCTGCCGACGGAAGAATAACAGGACGTCCGCCTTCCATCACCGCGGCTGCTGAATTTGATGTTCCTAAGTCAATTCCGATAACTTTTGCCATATGCTCATACCTCCTTGTATCAAAAGAATCTTACTCTTTTTCTTTTGTTTGTTTTTCTTGTTCTTTCTTTTTAGCTACTTTTACTTTATTCGTTCGAATGACCCTATTGCCCAATAGATATCCTTTTTGAAACTCATCAACGACTGTTCCCTCTTCTAGATCATCTCGCTCTTCTTGCATAAGGGCTTCATGACAATGCGGATCAAACATCTTGCCCTTGGCCTCGATAGGCGTCACATCATTTTTCTTGAGCAAATCATAAACATGGGCCATCACCATTTCAATGCCCTTTAAAAAAGCCGCATAATCTTCATGACTGGCGCGTGCAGCCTCAATAGATCTTTCCAGATCATCTAAGATGTCAAGAAAATCAGCAATGAGCTCTTGATTGGCATACTTAATAAACTCAGCCTTTTCTCTCTCCATGCGCTTACGGACATTATCAAATTCAGCATATAGACGCACATATTTATCCTTGGATTCGGCAAGGTCTGCTAAAAGTTTTTGATACTCAGATTCTTTAAGCGCGATCGTTTTCTCTTCACCCGCCACATCTTCCTGGGGCAACAAAACTTCGTCTTCATTCTCGCTTAAGATCTCTTCATGTTTTTTTTCTTTATTCATAACTTTTCGCTTTCCACCAGCTGATCAATAAGTTCAGAGAAATATTCCAGCGTTGAAATAACCTTTTCATAATCCATCCGTGTTGGCCCCAACAACGCCAAACGACCCGTTCGCCCATTCTTTTTACCAAACTTTGAAATAACAAGCGAACAGCCCTCGATGCCCTGACAGCCCACTTCATCCCCAATATAAATCTTAACTTTCTGCTCAAGATCTCGATTGATAAGATTTAAGACACGCTCTTTGGCTTCTAAAACCTGCAGGATATGATGAATACGATGAATATTATGAAACTCTGGATATCCCGCCACAAAACTCATCCCATGGCAAAAAACTTTATCCTGATTTCCATCAATCGAAATGATGCTTGGATATTTTGCTTCTTGGGACAAAACTTCCGAAGTTTTTTTCAAAAGATCTTCAAGCTCTGAAACGCCTTCATGATATTCATGCAAAATACGTTCTTTTTCTTGAGCTAAAAGTTTAATTTCATGCATCAAATGATTAACATAATAACGATAACCATCCTGCGTCGGTACCCGCCCGGAAGAGGTATGCGGATGTGTTAAAAATCCTTCATCCTCAAGTTCTGCCAAGACATGACGAATGGTCGCTGAACTTAAATCAGAAAAGCATTCCTCGGCGATTTGGCCAGAGCTGATCGGAGCGACGTTATGAATATACTGCTCAATGACGTACGCCAAGATTCTTTCTTTGCGATAATGTGGGTCAAGTCTTTTAGTCATCATATCTTTTCTTATCCTCGCCTCAAACCTATGAACAGATAATCTGTTACAAGAATTAGCACTCTCAATGAACGAATGCTAAAACAAAATTATAACAAAAAACGTTTCATTGTCAACAATACCCTACAGCTGAGATTCTAGCTTCTTAATGAGCGCGTTTACTTCTTGAGCCATCGCGGCAGGTAAAATCTTTGTTTCGTCCATCTCGCGCTTGAGCGACTTTAAGGTGCCAATAAAACGTCTGATATTCGTTTCTTTTTTCTTTTGCCAAGCTTCTTGGGGATCAATCTCTTCCCGTTGACGCATCATTGTTGTTAGATCTCTTTTGATCTCTTTCGAGTCTTTGCCCTTCACGAACAAATCTTCTTTAAGCTTGGCGTAATCCTCACCATCGATATTCTTGCTCTTAGCAAGGCGCAAAACATCAATAGCTTCGTAGCTTGGGATTTCCTTTGCCTCAGCATCGTCGGCATATTCTTTTTGCAAATACATCGGCTCTTCTTTTTCCAAAAAATAATAAGAACGCAAAAGCTTGAGCGATGTTTGCTTTCTGATGCCTAATTCTTTTGAGACATAAATGTCAAACTGCTGGTAGTTCCACTCTTTATAAAGCTTGTCCTTCCAAATCGAGTAAAGAACACGTCCTAGTTCCACCCACGAGCTTTTAAAGCTTTTGGAAGCTTCAAGCGCGACATCGCGCATTGATCCTGGATGAATAATGTCTTGTTTGTCCTGCATATGAGCTCCTTTGGCTTGAAATCGGGGCTCATTATAGCACAAAACCATTTTTTCAAAGAACAATTTATGAGCACCTGACTTACGGAGCCGCCAGGCGACGTCAAGTCAGCCGTGCGAATTAATCCCAGCCTGATTACGACCTAGTAAACAGGCCGGGAAGCTACTTAACCTCAAAGGTCAGATCTTCTTTTCCTTTTCTTACGTCAACCGACACTTTCTGCTTGGGCTTGATCTCGCCTGCAAGGATCTTCATGGCAACAGGATCTTGAACCATGCGCTGAATCACCCTCTTTAATGGCCTTGCTCCATAAACCACGTCATATCCTGCCTTTGATAAAACTTCTTTAGCTTTATCTGAAAGTTCAATCGTAATCTGCTTTTCCTCAAGACGTTTCTGAAGATAGGAAATTTGAATATCAACAATCTTTCGAATATCTTCAGGTTTTAGTTGAGAAAAAATAGCAATTTCATCAACCCGATTCAAGAACTCTGGTCGGAAGGAAACTTTGAGCACCTCTTGTATCTTTTTCTCAATCTCCTTTTTATCCGTTAACTCAGCGATAAGATCACCACCTAAATTGGAGGTCATGATCACGATCGTATTCTTAAAATTCACAACCCGGCCCTGGCCATCGGTCAATCGGCCATCATCAAGAATTTGAAGCAAGGTATTAAACACGTCTCTATGTGCTTTTTCAATTTCATCTAAAAGAATCACAGCATACGGCCTTCGACGAACCGCCTCGGTCAGCTGCCCGCCTTCTTCATAACCCACATAGCCCGGAGGCGCGCCGATCAAACGAGAAACGCTATGCTTTTCCATATATTCACTCATGTCGATACGGATAAGCGCATTTTCATCATCAAAAAGAAACCACGCCAAACTTTTGGCGAGTTCGGTTTTCCCCACACCCGTTGGGCCAATAAAAAGAAACGATCCTAAAGGACGATGGGGGTCGCTTAAACCCGTGCGCGAACGACGAATACATGCTGAAACAGCATTGATCGTCGCTTCCTGACCAACTACGCGGGCCTTTAGGCTGTCTTCCATATGAATAAGCTTTTCTGTTTCTCCTTCCATTAACTTCGAAATCGGGATCTTGGTCCACTTTGCTACAACCTCCGCGATATCTTCGTCATCGACTTCTTCTTTAAGCATAGAACCATTTTTCTGTAAAGCATTAAGCTCTTGATTGTGTTTGCTTAGATCTTTTTCAAGCTGAACCATTTGCCCATAGCGAATCTCGGCTACTTTTCCAAGATCCCCTTGCTTCTCAGCCGCTTTTTCTTCAACTTTTTTCTTTTCAATAGAAGACTTAACGTTGCGGATCTTGTCAATCACAGTTTTTTCACTTTGCCAATGAAGCCGAAGCTTTTTATTTTCTTCCTTAAAAACGTGCAAATCAGCTTCGAGCTTGTGAAGGTGCTCAAGAGAATTCTCATCCCTTTCTTTCTTGAGCGCCTGACGCTCAATCTCAAGCTGACGAATTTTGCGTTCGCTCACATCCAATTCCTGCGGCATGCTATCAATTTCAATACGCAATGCCGAGGCTGCCTCGTCGATCAGATCAATAGCCTTATCCGGCAAAAAGCGTTCCGTAATATAACGATCCGACATCATCGCTGCCGCAATAATCGCTGCGTCTTGAATACGGACACCATGATGAATTTCATAACGTTCTTTAAGGCCACGCAAGATCGCGATCGTATCTTCAACGCTTGGCTCAGCAACCATCACTTGCTGAAAACGACGCTCGAGCGCCGCGTCTTTTTCGATATATTGTCGATATTCATCCAATGTTGTTGCGCCAACACAACGCAATTGACCCCGGGCTAGTGCGGGTTTAAGCATGTTGGAGGCGTCCATGGATCCTTCTGCTTTTCCAGCTCCAACGATCGTATGCAGCTCGTCAATAAAAAGGATAATGTCGCCGTTTGCCGCCTCAATTTCTTTTAATAACGCCTTTAATCTATCTTCAAATTCTCCTCGAAACTTTGCTCCGGCCACCAGACTCCCCATATCAAGCGCCAGCACCTTCTTATTTTTTAATCCTTCCGGAACATCGCCGGTAAAAATACGCTGCGCCAAGCCTTCGACGATCGCGGTCTTGCCAACACCTGGCTCGCCAATTAAAACAGGATTATTTTTTGTACGCCGAGATAAAACTTGAATAACGCGACGGATTTCATCATCACGCCCAATCACGGGATCAAGCTTGCCCTGGCTCGCAAGGAATGTAAGATCGCGTGCGTATTTATCTAAGGCTTGATATTTTTCCTCGGCATTGGCATCAGTCACCTTTTGATTTCCGCGCATTTGCTGAATCATTTTTAAAATACTTTCCTTATCTATGCCATTGTGCTTAAGCGTACGTGAAAAAAGATTGTCTTCCTTATATAAAGCCAAGAACACATGTTCCTGAGCGCAAAAATCATCTTTCATTTGCTGAGCACTTTTTTGCGCCTCAGACAATACCTTGTTTAATCGATCAGAAAGAAAAGGAGCGCTCGCGCCTTGGACGCTTGACTTTTTTGATAATTGTTCTTCAAGTTCTTTTAAAAGCGTATCAACAGAAACATTCTTTAGCGCTAGCATCTTATAAAAAATACCCTCCTGATCGTGCAAGTACGCCACAAGAAGATGCTCTGGCTCAATTTGCTGATGCCCAAGTTCTCGCGCCAGCTCTAACGCCTTTTGGATGGCCTCTTGATTCTTAACTGTGAATTTATCAAAGTTTAACATTTAAATCATTCCTTTCTTTCTTCTATAATTAGCACTTAGTCTCTTAGAGTGCCAGCTTTCAAACAAAAAATTTTATCTAAATATCCCCTTCATTCTCATCCTCCGCATGCTGTTCAAGAATAAATCTTATGCCGCTAATATTAACACCCTCTTCCTGCATCAGATGATAAACATAGCTTAACCGTGTCACTTGGCTTTTGGAATAACATCGCGTCTTCTTGCCTATTCGCTTGGGACAAACAACACCCATGCCGTCGAGCTTGCGCAAAGTCCAAATAGGGATACCGATCATCTTGCTAACAACCCCTATGACAAACACAGGATCTTCAGGCTTAATCTGAAACTCAAACGAATCAACACTTCTTGCCTCCACGCTTTATTCCCCTTTCTGTTCTTCCTGGAATATAGCATATCCTAACTGATTTGTCAAGTCTATCTAACAGATATAGTTAGATTATCTAATTATCTAACCTAAAAAAGAAAGCTGAGAATACTCAGCTGCCTTTATAAAATACTATCAATTTTTCTGCTGCTTATCAAAAAACAGTCGTTGCTGTTGTCAATCTCTCTTAAAAATATCGTAGCGCTTTAATCCTTATGGGGAGAAGTTTACTATGCTGCAAACACTGCTTTCTAGATCTTCTCAAATTTTCTAGCAACTGAAGAAGGAGCCGTAGCGCAAACATGGATCTTGTCGGATAAGTATTCAACGGTATGAACTTGACCTTGCTTGTGAACAAGGTTTATAAGATCCATTCTGCTGATAGGAATATACGTATCAATTTCAACAAAGCTACTTCCTAAGAACTTTTCCATTTCATGGATCAAAGAATCAATTCCCTGCCCTGTCTTAGCGGAAATAAAAACAGCATTCTCAAAATGATCTGCTAGCTCTTTAAAACTTTCCTGATCAACCATTTGATCAATTTTATTAAAAACCGTGATAACAGGCTTATCTTCTGCCTTGATTTCTCTTAAAACTTGGAGAACGGATCTATGATAATCACGAAATTTTATATGGCTAACATCGATCACATGTAAAAGCAGATCAGATTCAACAACTTCTTCAAGCGTTGCTTTAAAAGCTTCAATAAGTCCATGAGGAAGCTGATGCATAAACCCAACGGTATCAGAAAGAATAACTTTCTGATGACTTGGCAAAACATATTGCCGAGACAATGGGTCAAGCGTTGTAAAAAGCCCATCTTTTGTTTCCTGATGCGCATCGGTTAAGCGATTAAGAAGGGTTGATTTGCCGGCGTTGGTGTACCCCACCAAGGAAATCGTTGGGATCTTATTCTCCTGTCGTTTCTTACGATTGACCTTTCTTGCGGCAGAAACCCCCTTAAGCTCACGATGAAGTTTTGTGATCCTTTGATCAATTCTTCGACGATCAGTTTCCAATTTTGTTTCCCCAGGCCCCAAAGTTCCAATGCCGCCCCCTGGCCTTGAAAGTTCAACGCCCTTGCCAGTCAATCGCGGCAAGAGATATTCAAGCTGGGCTAACTCCACTTGCATCTTACCTTCTTGTGAGGTTGCCCTTTTTGCAAAAATGTCTAAAATAAGCTGCGTACGGTCAATGGTCTTTGTGTCAAAAACCTCCTCAAGGTTTCTCTGCTGGCTCCCCTTAAGCTCTTCACTAAAAATGACCGTATCAATATCTTTCACCAAGCAGGATTCGGCAATTTCTTTCACTTTGCCTTCACCAATAAGAAAAGCTGCGTTGGGCTCAAGATTTTTGCAAAGAACGATCTCTGCTACTTCGCCTCCGCAGGAATCCACCAAGGCGTTGAGTTCATTCGCAATATCTTGAATGGGCCAATCATGATCTTTATGAAAACTGATTACAACAAGTAAAACTTTTTCAGACATGTTCTTCTCCTGTATATTTTAATATTCTTTCGGCGATCTCCCGAGAGTCTTCGCTAGGCCCCCTATCAATCCACGTAAGTCGTTTATCTTTACGAAACCACGTAAGCTGACGCTTGGCATAATGCCTTGTGTTTTTCTTGATTTCTTCTTTGACTTGTTCTTGCGTCAAAACACCATCTAAAAACAGCTGAATCTCTTTTAGGCCAATAATTCCTGAAGCTGTCTGGCTTATTTCCTTATTTTGAATCTTCTTTACTTCTTGAACAACACCCTGATCAAAGATAGTATCCACGCGATGATTGATCCTCGCGTAAAGATCTTCTCGCTTCATAGAAAGCGCAAAGACCTTAACATCATGGCTTTCCCAAAGCCCCTGGCGCTCTCGATGAAGTTCGCTGATAGGCTTCCCATAAATTTCAAAAACTTCTAATGCTCGAATCATGCGGCGAGTGTCATGAACGTGAATCTTTGCGGCAGATAAAGGATCAACAGCTTTAAGCCTTTCGTAAACGACTTCGGCCCCAAGACGGCTGATCTCTTCTTCGATCTTTTTTCGTATGGCTAAATGGCGACCCCCTTGCTCCTCTTTAAAAATACCATCAAGCAAAATGGACATATAAAGACCGCTTCCGCCGACAATAAGGGGAATCTTTTTTTTGCGTTCCATCCCCGCAATAATGGAAAGAACTCTTTTCCGAAAAGAAAAGACATCACAATTTTCTTTAACGGAAACAACACCTACAAGATGATGCTTGATGGCTTTAAGAATTTTTGAAGACGGCCTAGCGGTCAATAAAGAAAACTCTTTATAAACCTGCATGGCATCGCAAGAAACGATCTCTGTTTTTAAAATTTTGGCAAGAATAAAAGCAATATCCGTTTTTCCTACGGCAGTCGGACCAACAATAAAAATAAGCTTTGGTTTCATAGAGCCCTTCATCTAAAATCGTATCTACGCCCCGAAGCGCCGCATTACGATACACCGCCTTGATATCTGTACGATAACCCGGCTTCGTCCACTATTGATTAAATGCAGTCTTCGATGAGTTCATCCATCTTTGAAAAAAGGGCGAACATCTGCCGAAGCCTTGTGTAAGCGGACGAACCTCTTTAAGGATAGATTAAGGCAGGATATCCAAGCGTCGAAAGTTTTTCTTTTAATTTCTTAGCAGCATCCAAAGAAGCCACTTCGCCAATACGAACACGATAAAAAGTATTTCCCTTTTTATCCTGGGTTTCGACAATATAACCATATTGACCTTTAAGGCGCAGATCATCCACAAGGCTCAGAGCCCTGTCTCTGTCAAGAAAAGCTCCGACCTGAACGGTGAAAAATTGCTTTTCTTCCAAAAGCTGCTTAGCCGTATAGGCCTCAAGGCTATCAGGAAAATCATTCATAACTTTCTTTAAAAATCGTCTAGCCGGATCCCAGTTTTGAAGCTTAAGGTTAGCCCTTGCGATCTTTAGATAAACAAGGCTCAAATAGTTTGAATCTGGCCGCTGCGCTAAAAGCTGATGGGCACGTTTTAAGGCTTCACGATAATGACCCGCCAAATAATAGGAACTAATAACCCCGATACAGGCTTGGTCATAGAGGTCCATATTCTTTGTGCCATCAACGATCCTCTGGAAATTTCCTCTGGCGGTATTATGTTCATCGGTATAAAGCTGGCTAAGGGCGAGGTAATAACGTACTTCATCTTCCTGTTGTCCCAGCGAACGACTGGCCAAGGCCTCTTGGCTGAGGGTCTTAACTTTTCCGAAATCTTCCTGCAAGACAGCAACCTTGATCTCTTCTAAGGAAGCCCAAGCAATGCGAGAGAAGGAAAAAAATGCTAAAACAAAAATCCCAAATAATAAATGCTTTTTCTTAATCATAGCGTATAACGATCCGTTTGGCTTATAAGTTAATTTTCTATTATAGACTTTTTTAAAAACTAAACAACTAGTTTTCTTAAGCAAAATGAGCAACCGCTTTAAAACTTTAAAATCATTATCCTTTCATGTTTATGTCGTGGCTTATCATTAATAACTTAAATTTAGAAGAATATTCCAGGAAATTTTCTCATAAAATCTCATGATCTTCTAAGGAAAATTTGTATTAAGAAATAAAACGCCATAAAAAAGAAAAACGGAGCTGTCTGTGTTGAAAGAAAAAATGAAATGAGGCGGAGAAAAATGAACCAAAGTTGCAAAGACAAAGCGCTTATTTTTTGAGGCTTAAAAACAACATGAAGGCAATCAAATTTATTCCAAGGATAAGGCCTGATCCTTCTTTCGCAAGAAAGCCTTTGATACAAAACAGACCCTGGGAAAGGGGTCAGCACTCCCAAAACTACAAAGCTCAATCTTGCCTTTACAAGAAAAATCAAAAGCTTTAAATAGTCTAGATGCGTATAATAATCAAATCCAAGAATAAAGGCTCCCCTGACGCGAATTCCGTAAGATTTCATCTTCCGCATGAGCACAAGGAAATCTTCTGGTGTTTTGATCCTATTCGCCAGAGACGTCTTCGTTAGCTTTTCTGGATATATCGTTTCAAAACCGATCGTAAGCTCAACGCAACCGCTCTCCTTTGCTAGCTGAAGGGCCTCATCGTCCAAGGCAATGTCCAAAGACGAGAACGAAAACCACTTGACCTTCAACGGCGCAAGTTTCTTAAATAATTCTTTGGCATGCTGCGGATCTGAATAAATATTGTCATCTTTAAGATATATCGGCTGCCACTTAACAAAAGGTCTTACCTTCTGGACAAGAGCAAGAACCTGTTCGTGAGGAATCGTCCGATACTTGACAAACGGTCTAGCGCAGAAATCGCAATGGTATTTACAGCCTCTGGTGGTCTGAATACCTGAATTAATAATTTGAGATGGTTTCAAATTGATAAAATAATCATAAACCGGAGTAAAAAAATCCTCCCGAGGCAATCCTGTGTATTTTTTCTTAAGTGTATTATTCTCGAAATCGGTAATGACTTCTCCCCAAACAGACTCAGCCTCTCCGATCACAACGCTATCGCAATAATCAAGCGCCTCATCAGGCAAAGAACTGACATGCGGTCCACCCATCACAACATACGCCCCTTTTTGACGATAACGCCCGGCTATTTTGTAGGCAGCCTGAACATTTGCTGAATAGCAAGTGATGCCAACAAGTGCACCTTTGGGAAAATCCCACCAGGCCCAAAAAGTTTTATAATTAAATATTTTAATCTTATATCGTCTGGGTGTTAACGCGGCAAGGGTCAACAGCGAAAGCGGCACGGATGACTTTTCGGCAAGGGCAATGATGTTTCGAAACAAAAAATTTCCACATTTTGGATTGATAAGAATAAGCTCTGCGCGATAAGAATGAGCCCGATTATTTTTCATAGTTATTTCACGATTCTTACGCTGCCTAAAAGCATCTCTTAAGATCCTCCAATTACCTTCAAAAAATGCCCATCACGTTTTGTATTGCATAAAAAATATATAAATACTACGCTAGCGCTATCTTAAATTGTTCCGACGTTTTTATAGTAACAGGGAGCGCAGGTAAATGAACATGCCTAGTGAAGATAGTAAGCCTACCAAAGTCCTTGGGCCAAGACAAAATTAGTGATTTTGATTTCTTCCGATGAAATTGATTTCCTATTATAAGCTTTTAAAACCCTAAAAGGCTCATTTCCTTAAATAAAAAAGATGAAACCTTCAGATGCTCAGAAGCTTACTGGGGATTACTTGGTGCGTCACTTTTAGCTTTTTCTTCAAGCTGATTGACTCGATCTTGAAGCTGCTTACATTGATCTTTTAAATCTTCAATATCCTGAGAAGACTCATAAAGCCGGCGTGAAAAATATTCTTTATCATCTTCCACTATAATTTGGGCACCTACGCGCCGAATTTTTGCGCCCTGAGGAACAAGCATTTGGAACCCAGGCGTAACTTGGATATTTTCCATACCCACCGGAACGCCGCCGCTCCCGGTCGGTGCTTGATCCTGAGCGCACAGGGGTGAAGAAAAAAGAATAAAACAAAAGAAAAACAATATCTTCACTTTAAAAATCATCAAGGCCCTCTTTTTCTTATTCTTTGAAGATCAGCTGGTAAGTCAAATTACCGTCTTTAATCGTATACCTCTATTTTCCAAAAAAAATATCTACAAAAAGCGATCAAGGCGCAAAAAAAAGCCTATTGGTCTTTCTGTTTACTATCGTCATTAAGATGAAAAGTCTCTGCCTCTGTGTCAATAGCGGCAATTTCTTCTTTGGCTTTGTCTTTGCTTATGCCAAGGCTCTTGATATCTTCTCCATCGCGGACAATAAACATGCACCCGGTTAGCGACAAAATAAATAACAAACAAACTATTCTTTTCATTTCTTATTCCTTTCTTCTCTTTTACAAAAACAAGATCTTTTCCTTGCCAAAAATCTTCGCCAAATCATCTGATGAAATGTATTCTACACTTTTACCGTTTTTGGGACAAGAAAATAAATGAGTTCGTAATCCGCAAGAAATATCAACGACTACGGCACAACTTTACTCTATGGTCTAATGACTTTCGCTCCTAAAAAATAAACTCTGACGATCATGATTCCAGGGGATCTCTTTTTATCCACACCATCCTCATAATTGAAAACATTTTAAAATCTTTCAAAAGGATCCTAGGCTATTAGGCTATTTCTGTCTTTTTAGGCAAAGTAAAAATAAACTTTGTCCCTACTCCAACTTCGCTTTCGATCCAGATCTTCCCGCCGTGTAGATCCACCAAGCCTTTTGAAATGGAAAGTCCAAGCCCTGTTCCTTTTGTTCCAGGATCGCGCGCCAAGGGATGGTTAAACTGTTGAAACTTGTTAAAAACTTTCGCGAGATCTTGCCTGGAAATCCCTGGACCAGAATCTTCAACCACACATTTTACCTGATCTTGGAGATCTTCTGCTGAGACTTCGATAAAACCTTTTTCTACAAATTTTAAAGAATTACCGATTAAGTTAATAAAAATCTGGATCATTTTATCCTTATCCACATCAAGCATCATAGGCGTATGCGAAAAACGGCATCTCATCTCGATGTTATGATTTTTAGCTTGCAGATCAAAAGTATGGCAGACCTCTTGGATGATGCCGACAAGGTCGACGTTCTTTTTATGAAGCTCTATTTTTCCAGCCTCGATCTTTGACAAGTCCAGTAAATTATTAATAAGTTCCGTCAACCGGTTAATGCTGCCTAACGAAATATTCAACAGCCTATCTTTAATATCTTTGGTGGTTTGTGCACTCTCATCCAACAGCTGTGAAAGGCTACCCTTGATGATCGACATCGGCGTACGAAGTTCGTGGGAAACCATGGAAACAAATTCTGACTTTAGCTGATC
>JBAYLJ010000007.1:0-14813 GCA_041664145.1 Candidatus Omnitrophota bacterium
ATCAAGCTCTTTTTGAATATCTTCTTTAGAAAGTTTAAGCCCTGGCCAAACGCCATCAACAACAGCGCCAATGGCAATACCATGACTCTCGCCAAAGGTTGTTACCTTAAAAATATTACCAAAGGTATTGCCTGACATTTTTTCCTCCTAAATCCAAGGCTTTTCTTGTTTTAGTTTCTTCTCAAAAGAATCGATCTTCTTTGTAAATTGCTCTGTCCAACCAATGGCATCAAGTCCCTTAACAAGACATTCTTTGACAAAAGAATCAATGGTGAAAGGATATTCCTTTCCGTGAGGGGCGATAATCTTTTGTCGTGGCAAATCTGCTGTTATCTTAGCACCATCCCCTTTTGACGCAAAAGGAAATAACTCATCAACATCCTTAGTGCTTAGCCTGACAAGAAGCAGACCATTGCGTGAACAATTATTATAAAAAATATCTGCAAAGCTTGGTGCGATAATGACCTTAAAGCCAAAATCAGCCAACGCCCATGGCGCATGTTCTCGGCTTGATCCACACCCAAAATTATCACGCGCCAAAAGAATGGTTGCCCCTTGATAAGCAGGGTTGTTTAAAATAAAATCGGGATTCGCTTTATTCTCGTCGTCATTTAAATAACGCCAATCATGAAAAAGATGTTTCCCAAAACCCGTCCGCTCAACTTTTTTTAGAAATTGCTTAGGAACAATAGCATCGGTATCAATATTTGCGCGGTCAATAGGAACAACAATGCCACTATGAATAGAAAAAGGTTCCATTAAATATACTCCCTGATATCTGCAATATGACCCTCGATCGCCGCAATGGCAGCCATCTGAGGACTTACCAAATGGCTTCGGCTATCCTTGCCTTGGCGACCTTCAAAATTTCGATTACTTGTTGATATGCAGCGCGCTCCCGCAGCGGCTCTATCCTCATTCATCGCTAAACACATCGAGCACCCAGCTTCCCGCCATTCAAATCCTGCTTCTTTAAAAATTTTATCCAAGCCCTCTTTTTCAGCTTGTCGTTTCACGCGTCCAGATCCGCAAACAGCTAAACTCTGAACATGCTTTGCAACCTTCTTACCTTTTATAATCTCTGCCGCAGCACGAAAATCTTCAATACGGCCATTGGTGCAAGAACCAATAAAGACAATGTCAGCCTTTATTGAAGTCATAGGAGTTCCCGGCGTTAAACCCATATAGGTTAGCGCTTTTCTTGCGGCCTCTTGTTTAACAGGTTCAACAAAATCTTTTGGATCAGGAACACTCTCGTCAACAGCGACGACTTGTTCGGGTGAAGTTCCCCATGTAACTTGAGGGCGAATTTTACTTGCATCCATGGATAAAACTTTATCAAATTTTGCATCAGAATCACTTTGAAGTGTTTTCCAATAAGCGACAGCCTTATCCCAATCTTGCACTTTCGGAGAAAAGTCACGACCCTTTAAATAATGAAAAGTCTTTTCATCCGGTGCGATCATTCCTGCCCTTGCTCCTGCCTCGATACTCATATTGCAAATGGTCATGCGCCCTTCCATGGATAAAGCGGTGATCGCGCTACCTGCATATTCAATAACATATCCTGTGGCACCATCTGTTCCAATCTTTCCAATGACATACAAAATAATATCTTTAGCGGTCACACCCTTTGAAAGGTTACCGTCAATCTTTAACAACATCGTTTTTGATTTCTTTTGCTGAAGCGTTTGGGTTGCCAAGACATGCTCAACTTCCGATGTTCCTATGCCAAACGCCAAAGATCCGAAAGCTCCATGGGTCGCCGTATGAGAATCGCCGCAAACAATGACCATCCCCGGCAATGTAATTCCAAGCTCAGGGCCAATGATGTGAATAACGCCTTGGTCTGGATGCATAAAATCAAAAAGTTTGATCCCAAAATCATGACAATTGGTCGCAAGGGTTTCCATTTGCTTGCGAGAAATCGCATCCGCAAAGCTTAAATCTTTAGCCCGCGTTGGAACATTGTGATCCATCACGGCAAAAGTTTTAGATGTGCATCGCACCTTACGCCCTTTAACGCGCAAAGCCTCGAAAGCTTGAGGAGAAGTCACTTCATGCATCAGATGACGATCGACATAGATAATCGATGCCTGGCTTTCATCAGCATGGATCAGATGATCGTTCCAAATTTTTTCGTATAATGTTTTTCCCATAACAAGACCCTTAAGTGTTCATAAAGTGTTTACTTTAGCATAGGCAAAAATGGCATTCAAGATTTTTCTGAAAGCTATTTGTGCTTTTTTCCTTTTTGGTAAACCTCGATAAAATGCTCGATCGAACGATCATATGTCCGTTCTGCCTCAGGAGGAAAGAAACAAGCCGGCAAGGCTCCTTTTTTACGATGATAATGAAGGCACTCACAGCAAATGCCATGCTTTTCACACCCTGGATAGCTACAATTGCATAACGCAGTATTTCTTTCTTTATTGGGACAGTTCAGGGGACATCTCCTTTAATTGTTTTAAAAGCGATTCCATCGTATCTTTCTTAGTGCCAACGACTTGTCCTTTATTTAACTGGCGGCGAATATCGTCAACGGCCTTAAGGCAATTACGCTCTCCTGCAGAAAATTGATCAACAATGTCTTGAGAAACATAACTTGGCCCCATCGCCTTAAAAAATCGCGCCGCATTGCCATAAAGTAAAGCCGCCTCAAGATAAAGCTCAACGCAGCGCTCAGCGCTATCCCGCGTTGGAGCAACCTCAACTAGTTTCTGCGCATACTGAACGAGTTCTGTTGCACGTTCAATATTAGCAAAGGCTTGTTCTTGCAGGCGATCGACGGTTTGTTCGGCATACAAAAAAGTCGAGATAAAAAAAAGACAGAAAACAACTAATATCTTTTGAAACACACGCTTAATAAACATTTTTATTCAACCTTGCGATAGACTTCGCGAATGACATCATTATATTCATTATTATGAAATATTTTAAGACTTCCGTCGCCAGGATCAATTTCATAACCATAATAAATATTCTGGCGCATGGCATAATTTGAACAATCCGAATGCTTAACATTTAAAATAATCACTTGAGGCTGATAAGAAGCCGACCCTCTCGTCTCACAATTTGACTCTTCAAGAACAAAAGATACCTTGGTGAGTGTCAAGGTTGCTCGACGTTCATTATTAAATTTTCCATTTAAATAAGTTGCCTCACGTTTCCACGTACCAAATGGAAGACTTTTAGCCTCCTTTTTATGAACGCAGCTTCCTGAGGTAAAAAAAGAAAGGATCACCAGCACAAGGCATAAATACGAAATAAAACTTTTGCGTATCTGGTGCTTGAGTTTCTTTAAGAAATCTTCCGCAGGTGTTTCTGTCAAAGAAACCATCTTCTTTTCTTCTCCCCTAGGGCTTTGAAGAGATTTAAGGATTTTTGAAGAAAACATCTTTCCAGCGCGCTTATGCCAAGCAAAGGGGTGAAAATCTCTTTTCATTATGATCGTTTTCGCGAATGTGCTCGACGAACAGCAAGGCTTATCTTTCGACGGGCCGCAAGCGAATGTCGTTTGCCGTACATCGGATTATTTTTCCCTGCCACTTTTTTAGAAATTCGCCTACATGTTTCTTTTTTATGCGTTTGTCCGTAAAAAGAATTTTTCTTTCCCATCTGCGCTAACCTGATTTTTCTTATCGTAGCCGCTGAATGATGCTTTCTTGACATAGTCTCTCCTATTTTAAAAAGCCTCTTATTTTAAAAAGCCTCTTAATACGTTTTGTAAAATCCCTCCATTGCGATAATAATCAATCTCAACTTGCGTATCCAAACGTAGCTGGACCAAAAATGACTTTATTTGACCCTCAGGCGATGCGGTCACAATTTTTACCCTCTGCCTAGGTTTTATTGTACCATCAAGATCGTTGATATCAAAACACTCATCGCCTTTTAACCCTAACGAAGAGAACGACTCACCGGCATTAAACTGAAAGGGCAAAATACCCATCCCGACTAGATTGCTGCGATGAATTCGCTCAAAGCTCTCTGCAACAACAGCCCTGACGCCTAAAAGGGCCGTGCCCTTGGCTGCCCAATCACGCGAAGATCCCGTTCCATACTCTTTTCCAGCAAAAATAATAAGGGGAACATTTTCTTTCTTGTATTTTATGGCGGCAGAATAAATATCCATCTCTTGCCCTGACAAGAAATGAATCGTCCATGAACCTTCATGTCCAGGAACAAGGAGATTTTTTAACCGAATATTTGCAAACGTTCCTCGCGTCATCACCTCATCGTTTCCTCGACGAGAACCATAGCTATTAAAATCTTTTTCCTTAATGCCAAGTGTTTGAAGATACATTCCGGCAGGACTGCTGGAAGCAATGGACCCTGCGGGAGAAATGTGATCTGTTGTGATGCTGTCACCAAATACGGCCAAGGCTCGAGCTCCTTTAATCGCGGATAAAGGATCTAGACTTTGTTTCATATCAATAAAAAAAGGCGGCTGATGAATATACGTACTCTCTTTTTTCCATGCATACAGATCAGAACTCTTGAAAGGGATGTTGCGCCATTGCCCTATTCCAGACAAAACATCTTGATATGCTTTTTTAAACATAGCTGGCTTAATATATTTTTTGATCAAAGATTCAATTTCTTTCTCCGATGGCCAAAGATCGCGAAGATAAACATCTTGGCCTCGTGAATCTTTCCCTAAGGGTTCACATGTTAAATCAATATGCATATTACCGGCAAGCGCATAGGCAATAACAAGCGGCGGACTTGCTAAATAATTCGCCTTGACCAAAGGACTGATCCGGCCTTCAAAATTTCGATTGCCGCTTAAAACACTTGCAACGGTTAATTTTAATTTCGTAATGGATGCGGCAATTCTTTTTTCAAGAGGGCCGCTATTGCCGATACAGGTCATACATCCGTACCCGACGAGATGAAAGCCTAACTTTTCAAGATATGGTAAAAGGCCAGCCGATTTCAAATACTCCATGACAACGCGAGAACCCGGCGCTAGGCTGGTTTTCACAAAAGACTTTACCTTGAGACCTTTTTTGACAGCATTACGCGCCAAAATTCCTGCAGCCATTAAAACAAACGGGTCCGATGTGTTCGTACAGCTCGTGATCGAGGCGATCGCAACAGAACCATCTGTTAAGCCTTTTTTATCCTTTATCTCTGAGCCTGGAAAACTTCTTTTAAATGACCCTGGAACCTGACTTAAAGAAACCCTATCTTGTGGCCGCTTAGGCCCTGCAAGGCATGCGTCAACAGAGCTCAAGTCTAGTTCTAAGATCTTTGTATAACGTATGTTATCTGCGGCATTGCTTTGATAAAACATTCCCTGCTCTTTAAGATACTGCTCGATAAGGTCAACCTGATCTTTAGATCGCCCTGTCAGTCGATAATAATCTAACGTTTTTTCATCTACAGGAAAAAACCCTAAGGTCGCCCCGTATTCAGGGGCCATATTGGCAATCATTGCGCGGCTTGGCAGTGAAAGATTTTGTAGTCCATCGCCAAAATATTCAATAAATTTATCAACCACGCCTTCTTTACGCAGCAGTTGAACAATCTTTAGCACGAGATCTGTTGGCATGACGCCAGACGAAAGTTTTCCCTTTAAACGAAAACCAATAACCTCAGGCATAAGCATATTTAAAGGCTCGCCAAGCATCACAGCTTCTGCCTCAATGCCACCCACCCCCCAACCAACAATACCAAGAGCGTTAATCATCGTCGTATGGCTGTCTGTTCCCACAAGACTATCCGGATAAACAATTCTTTTGTCATCCTTTTCTTTGACTAAAACACC
The DNA here is from genome assembly GCA_041664145.1 of Candidatus Omnitrophota bacterium. Classification (GTDB taxonomy): domain Bacteria; phylum Omnitrophota; class Gorgyraeia; order Zapsychrales; family Aceulaceae; genus CALGLP01. The sequence continues at coordinate 5,774 of JBAYLJ010000007.1, forward strand.
CTGAGCAAGATATTCAAGGTTAACTTGGTGAATAATGCCTGTCGCTGGAGGAATAACGCGAAAATTTTTAAAAGCGCTTTGGCCCCATTTTAAAAACTGATAACGCTCATGATTACGCTGAAACTCTTTCTTTAAATTCTTAGCAAAAGCATCCTTAGTACCGTAATAATCTGTTTGTACAGAATGATCGATAACAAGGTCACAAGGAACTTTTGGATTAATTTTCTTATAATCACCTCCCAGGGCCTTCATCCCATCTCGCATAGCAGCTAGATCAACCATACACGGAACACCTGTAAAATCCTGGAGAATAACACGACCGGGCATGAAAACAATCTCTTTTTTCTCTAACTCTTTGGGTGACCATTGAGCTATAGCCGTAATATCGCTTTCTGTTACTTTATACTGATCATAATTGCGCAAAGCACTCTCGAGAAGCACCTTGATAGAAAATGGTAAGGTTTCGATATGGCCAAACCCAAGCTTGTCAAATTTCTTTAAACTAAAAAAAGAAAACTGCTTGTTTTTAACTTGTAGTATCGATTGAACAGACGTTAAATCCACACAAAACCTCTTTCATAAAAATATCTTAAAGGATGGTTAATTTTAACATAAAATAGTTGAAGTTAAAAGAAAATCAAGGATATCTAAGGAATAAGATTAGACTTTTTGTACAATCCAATAAGCTCAGCCTTATCCAAAATATGCCCTTCCATAGCGGCTAGAAGATCCTTTTTCCTAGCGTTATTTGGTAATGGGGGAAGCATAACATCAAGCGCATAAATTTTAAAGAAATAACGATGCGTTCCGCTGGGAGGACAAGGGCTACCCCACTCTTTACGGCCAAAATCATTAAGACATTGCAGCCCAGGAACTGTTTTCTCAGCAACAGTACTTGTTGTTGGCAAAATATTATAAACCAACCAGTGATCCCAGTTGCCCGTTGTTGCATCAGGGTCATCAACAATAAGAACAAGGCTTTCCGTTTTTTTCGGAATATCATCGATGCGTAAATTAGGAGACATATCCTCTCCTTGACAAGTAAATTTCTTTGGTATCATTGTGTTGTGCTTAAAATCAGGACTTGTAATTTCCATAGCAAAGCCTCCTTTGATCAGAATAAAAAATCCTAGAAGAAACAAAAAGAACAAAAAATGCGTCTTCATTCTCCTCCTGTTACTTTATCTCAATTCCGACGGGACAATGGTCTGACCCCATCACATCTTTAAGAATAAATGCAGATTTAAGATCTCTCTGCAAATTCTCTGTTATAAAGAAATAATCAATTCTCCACCCAACATCACGCGTACGAGCCGCGGTAAAATAATCCCACCACGTGTAATGCCCGCCTTCTTGATGGAAACATCGAAAGGTATCCACAAAGCCATGCGCAATCAATTTTGTAACCCACGCACGCTCCTCAGGCAAGAACCCTGTATTCTTTTGATTTTCTTTTGGCCTGGCGAGGTCGATCTCTCTATGAGCTGTGTTAACATCACCACAAATAATGACCTTCCGTCCATCTTTTTGATATGTTTCAACAACCCTTAGAAAATGCTCATAAAAAGCCATCTTGTACGGCACGCGGACATTGCCCGAGCTGCCATTAGGAAAATAAATATTAAAAAGCACAAAATCACCAAAATCAAGGATTAAATTTCTTCCTTCACGATCAAATTCCTTTTTTCCTATTTTTTCGGAAATTTTTATTGGCGGCTTCTTTGCATAAACACAAACTCCACTATAGCCTTTTTTTTCAGCCGACGACCAATAGCTCATATAACCAAAAGGCTTGAGCAATTCCTGATCCAGTTGATCAGGGTGACATTTTGTCTCCTGAAGACAAAGGATATCAGGTGAAGTCTTTTGAAGCCAGTCTAAAAAACCTTTCTTGGCAATGGCACGAATACCGTTAACGTTCCAACTTAAAAGAATCATAAAATTCCTTATTCTTGGCTTATTAGAACTGACCAGAACATTGTGCTTGGCAAAAAGGACACGAAGAACCTTTAGTTAAATTATTTTTTATGATGTTGTAGCCTTGACGCTCAACGAGCGCTTTCTTGCAAGTATAACAAAACGTCGTTGAACCTTCTACGTCAAAAATGTTGCCTGTGTATACATAGCGCAGGCCTTCGCTCAAAGCAATGTCCCGAGCCTTCTTGACTGTCTGCGGAAGAGTTTGTTCACATTGAGTCATCTTATAATCAGGATGAAATGCGCTAAAATGAAGAGGAACATCAACTCCCAAGTGCTCAACAATCCACACGCACATCCGATGAATCTCATCATCAGAATCGTTCTTGCCAGGAATCATGAGATTTGTAATCTCGAGACAAAAGTTTTTCTTCTGTTTTAAATAACTTAAAGTATCTAAAACAGGCTCTAGTTTCGCAAGGCAAAGTTTTTGATAAAAGAGGTTTGAGAAAGATTTAAGATCAACATTAGCCGCGTCCATGCTAGAAAAGAATTCTTCTCTTGCCATGGAATGAATATAGCCAGCTGTGACTGCAACTGTCTTGATTCCCTGCTTGCGACATTCCCTGGCCGCGTCAATAACATATTCGGCGGAAATAATCGGCTCATTATAGGTAAAGGCAACACTCTTGCAGCCAGTCTCTTTTGCGGCTTGAGCGATTGCCTGGGGTGAAACCTGTTTGCTTAATAAACTTAGATCCACAGGCTTGCTGATATCCCAATTTTGACAAAAGCCACATCCTAAATTACATCCCACGGTCCCAAGCGACAGTGCTCGCGTGCCTGGATAAAAATGATATAGAGGTTTTTTTTCAATTGGATCAACAGCCAAAGCGCTTACCAGGCCATAACTTGTCCTCAAGTCTCCCTTGATATTCTGTCGAATAAAACAAAAGCCTCTCTGACCGTCACGCATCGTGCACTCATGCGGACACAAAAAGCATTGGATGCTACCTGCGCTTACTTTTTTCCACCAGCGTGCGCTGCAAGAATTTTCTTTATTCATCATACAATTGATATTGATAACATAAAAAGGTAAGGAAATGAAGTTAAATATTTTACCATCTTTTTTAAGATATAAAAAAGCGGAAGCGCTTATTTTTTAAATAATCGTTTCCGCTTTTAAATTGACAGAATGAAGACCATGAAAGCTTAATTATTTGTTTCCATAGCCTCAGCTTCAGTATTTAATTGCTGCTGGGTCTCTTCATTCATCTTTTCCATTTCAGCACTTGGAACAGCTGGCTCAACTTCCTCAGCTACTTCTGGAGCGTATTTTTCAACACGTGTGGCAATCTTCTGATCACCTACGAGTTGATATTCAATTTCAACATCATCTCCAGGCTTAATGTCCGCAACAGCAGCTACACCCTCCAGCTGAGTCTGCGCATTAACCTGATAAGTTATTTTTGTATCCTGGCCAGCATCAAAATCATATTCAGAAATGATGATCTGTGTCTCTGTTGCCTCGATAACGCTACCGGAAGCAAAATACATCTCAGCTTCTGTGGCCATGTCTTCGGTTTCTATTGTCATTTTTTGATCTTCAATGGCAAGGTCTTGAGCGTCTTGCGCTTCTTGAGCTTCTTGCGCAAAAGAAACAGTTACTGTCAGACAAAGAGAAATAATGCATAATAACGAGATTTTTGTGAATGTTTTCATATGTTCACCTCCTTTCAAATGTTATCTAAAATAAGAAACACTTTTTAGCATACAAGCCACTAAACCTTAAATGACTTAAAACTAAAAAGTGTTCAATGTTTTTCCTTCCGTAAATTAAAATTAGGATAGCATATCCTAAATCTTTGTCAATAAAATCTTACCGTCGGTGGATGACCAAGTAAATAAGAAAATCAATGAACGATCCCCGAGAAACCCATAAAGGCAAGGGATAAAAGCCCTGCAAGAACAAGGGCCAGAGGAATCCCCTTCATGGCCTTGGGAATCTCTAAAAGTTCTAGCCGCTCACGAATACCAGCGAAAATAATAAGCGCGAAAGTAAAACCAACTGAATTAGAAATGGCGAAAACTGTGCTTTCTATGAGATTAAATTCTTTTCGGACGACCAAGATCGCAACGCCAAGAATGGTACAGTTCGTTGTGATCAGCGGCAAGTAAACGCCTAAAGCTTGATAAAGCGCTGGGCTAACTTTTTTCAGCATAATCTCAACCATCTGAACCAAGGCTGCAATGACAAGGATGTAGATGATCGTTTGCATAAATTCAATTTTAAAAGGAACAAGAATGTACGTTTGAATGAGATACGTTATGATCGTTGAAAGGGTCATGACAAAAACAACACCCCCTCCCATGCCCAAGGCGGTCGAAAGACGTTTCGAAACTCCAAGAAAAGGACAAATGCCGAGAAACTGGGTCAAAACAATATTGTTGACCAGAACCGCAGAAATGATCATTAAAACGTATTCCATCAATCAATCTCCCTCAGGTAAAACATAAAACTATTTCTTACAGCGATTCAACCGGTTAATGATCGCGATCACATAACCAAAAACAATAAAGGCACCAGGCGCCAAAATAAAAAACAAAATTCCATCGCTGTGGATAAATTTATGCCCCAAAAATGATCCTTCGCCAAGCGCTTCACGAACAGTACTTAAAATAAGGAGCGCAAATGTAAATCCTAGCCCCATACTTAAGCCATCAATCGCTGATGGCAATAAACTATTTTTTGCTGCATAAGCTTCAGCACGGCCCAAAACAATACAATTAACGACAATAAGCGGAATAAAGATCCCAAGCTGCGAATGAATGACCTGAAAAAAACCGGCCATCACAAGGTCAACAATAGTAACGAATGACGCGATCACGACGATAAAACAAGGAATACGAACCTTGTCTGGAATAAAATCCTTAAGCGCTGCAATCGCAATATTCGATGTCACCAGCACAAAAGTCGTTGATAGCCCCATACCAATTGCATTGGCCACCGATGTTGTAACGGCAAGGGTTGGACAAGTTCCTAGTACCAAAACAAAAACAGGATTTTCTTTAATAAAACCTTTGATAAAATTTTGCCAAGGACTCATTTTTTTAATTCCTTTTTATAGCTTTGGCAGGCTCGCGTCACAGCGTCACAAAAAGCGCGTGAACTAATGGTAGCAGCAGTAATCGCATCAACGCTGCCACCATCTTTTTTTACCTTTAGCATGAACACAGATGGATTTTTACTCATAAACTGTTTTGAAAAATTAGATTTTTCACTTTTGATCTTATCACCTAAGCCTGGCGTTTCATGCGCCTCCACAACAACAATCTTATTAATGGTGCCATCAGGCAATAGGCCAACCATGAGCTTGATCGTTCCAGAAAAACCTTTCGTCGTAAAAGTCTCCACCGCGGTTCCGACAAGCTTATCTTGTTTCTTGGCTGGATAAAAGAAAAGCGTTCCAGCATCCACATCGACCTTGTAAACCTCCTCAAGCGGATTATTATCAAAAGCAGGAACAACCTCTTGAATAGCCCTTATCTTCTTCTCAAGCGTTGCCTTGGCAATAGGCCCCTTCGTTAGTTCGTAAACAAACCCTAGCGCAGCGGACGAAAAGAAAGAAATAATAAACAACGTCCAAACCATATTAAAAAATGTCGATGGTTTTTTAGACATTTTTGACCTTGCCGTATTTTTTTGGTTTTGTAAATTTATCGATCAAAGGCACAAAGGCATTCATAATCAAAATAGCGAAAGAAACACCCTCAGGGTAAGCTCCAAAAACACGAATGATAACCGTTAAAACCCCAATCAGCGCGCCAAAAATAATCATACCCCAAGGCATCATCGGAGATGTCACCATATCCGTCGCCATATAAATCGCTCCAAGAAAGACGCCTCCCGTCAAGACCTGAAAAAGCGGCGTCATACAGGCATTAGGATTGCTTACCCGCAGGATACCTGCAAAAACAAAAATAGCGCCGATCATGGAAACAGGAATTTGCCAACTAATAACCTTGCGATACAAAAGATAAAGCCCTCCAAGGATAAGAAGCAAAACGGAAACTTCACCGATACACCCCCCCCTATTTCCAATAAACAAATCAAAATTACTTGGGATTTTCTCTATGAGACCAGAAATCGGGGCTCCATTTCTTAAACCTTCTTTAACAATAGATAGCGGGGTTGCTTGTGTTACAGCATCAACAAACTGCCAGCGATCAACAAACGGCGTTGGCCAACTTGTCATCGCAACAGGAAATGAAACAAAAAGAAAGACGCGACCGATAAGGGCTGGATTAAAAGGATTATTGCCAAGGCCGCCAAAGGTCATCTTAGCGACTGCAATGGCGAAAAAACATCCAACAACGACCATCCAGCTTGGGATATTGCTTGGCAAATTAAAGGCAAGCAAAAGACCTGTCACAGCCGCAGAACCATCATCAATGCTTGATGCGACCTTTAAAACATATCGCTGCAAAAGATATTCAAAAATAACACAAGATGAGACACCTAAAAGAACAACCCGAAGCGCATGGATGCCAAAAACATAAATCGACCAAAGCAATGCCGGAGAAAGCGCGATCAGAACATCAAACATAACTTTACGAACGCTTGCGTGATCGTAAACATGAGGAGGCAAGGAAACAGTTAGTTTTTGGTTAGTCATGGCTTTACTCTCTCTTTACGTTGCTGGGCAATAAAAGATTTTCCAAGACGAATAGAATCTAAAAGCGGCCTCTTGGCTGGACAAACATATGCACAGCTTCCGCATTCACAGCAATTCATGATCATTTCTTGCTCTGCCTCTTCGTACATTGCCTTTCCCACTAAATTCATCAACAAATAAGGTTCAAGGCCTAACGGACAATGGGATACACATCGCGCGCAACGAATACAAGGCAACACAGGATCACGTTTTGAAAAACTTCGCGAAAGAACAAGAATACCCGATGTCCCTTTTACCACAGGAACTTCCGGTGTGTTTAAAGCCTTACCCATCATTGGTCCACCGCTAATAATCTTGCCGGTATCCTCAGGAAGGCCTCCGGCAATTTCGATCAAATAAGAAATCGGCGTCCCCAAACGAACGAGAAAATTTGATGACCGCTTTAAACTCTCGCCGGCAACAGTAACAACGCGCTCAATGAGCGGTTTATTTTTCTGAATGGATTCATAAACGGCAAAGGCAGTACCAACATTTTGAACAACACATCCGACATCAATAGGCAAGCCGCCAATAGGAACCTGACGACCGATCATCGCCTCCACAAGCTGCTTTTCAGCTCCTTGAGGATATTTAACCTGAAGCGCAATAACATCAATGTTGTGAAAATCTTTGGCAAGCTTTGATAAATGCTCGATGGCATCAATTTTGTTAGCCTCGATCCCAATTAACGCTTTTCGAACATCTAGGGCTTTCATCAAAATTTTAATGCCCACCATGATCTCGGGACCTTTTTCAAGCATAAGACGATGATCAGCTGTTAAATACGGTTCGCATTCAACACCATTAATAAGAAGAATTTCAGCCTGCTTACCCTTAGGTGGTGAAAGTTTAACATGAAGAGGAAAGGTCGCCCCTCCTAAACCCGCAAGGCCGTCTTGCTGAACTTTCTTAATAATTTCAGAAGCAGTTAAAACAATATCCGCTTTAAAATTTCTTGATAAATCAACACCCTCAAGCCACTCTTCTCCTTGCGAATCAATCACAACTGCAAGGCGCTTATAGCCACTAACATCCATACACTTTTCAATTCTTAAAACTATTCCGGAAACCGTCGCATGAATATTGGTTGACATAAAGCCATCAGCCTTTGCAATCACTTGACCAATTTTTACCTTATCACCAGTTTTAACAATAGGAATAGCTGGGGCGCCAAAGTGTTGCGAAACAGGAATCGTCACCGTCTTAGGCGGCGGCAAAAACTCAATTGGCCGATTGGCCGAAAGTTTAAAGTCTTGAGGATGAACCCCACCCTTAGGAAAACTTGAAAGTCTGTTAAACATTTTCATAATCAAACGTTCACCTTTGTTTCCTGCACTTGATTATCACTAGCAAGCTTGAAATTCACTTCGTGAATAGCGCCTGTTGGGCACTGTGAAACACATTTTCGACACAGTGTACATTTCTTGAAATCAATATAGGCGAGATTTTCACCGATTTTAATCGCATCAAAGGCGCAAGCCTTAAAACACTTTCCGCATCCAATACAAGCCGCAGAGCAATTCTTTCGCGCAATACTTCCTTTTTCAGGATTTGAGCAACTGACAAAAACACGCTGATTATCCTTTCCCTGATAGCGTAATTCGATCAAATGGCGCGGACAAGCCTTAACACAGGCTCCACACGCAACACATTTTTTTTCATCAACAACAGGAAGCAAGGTTTCTTTATTGATCGTTATCGCGTCAAATTTACACGCTCTGACGCAATCCGCAAAGCCTAAACAACCGTAAGAACATCCTGTTTCTCCGGTATATAGATTATGAACGATCTTGCATTGGGCTTCACCGTCATACTCGTTAATGCGTGGACGATTCTTGAGCGATCCATTACAGCGAACAACGGCGACCTTAGGTTCTTTTTCAGCCACATCTAAGCCTAAAATCTTTGACACTTCTATCATCCCCTTATTGCCCCCCACAGGACAAAAAAGATTATCAAGATTTTTAGCAAGGACACAGGCTTCGGCAAACTTACGGCACCCAGGATATCCACATCCCCCGCAGTTGACCCCGGGCAAAACAGCCTCAACGGCATCGATCCGAGGGTCTTCACTGATTTGAAATTTTTTAGCAACAAAATAAAGAATCACGCCGGAAAGAATTCCTGTGAGAGAAAGCAAAAAAACAGAAACAATAACAGTATACATCATAGTTTAAGCCGAAATTGAAACTCAGATTTAATTTTATCTCTTAAAACCCAAAGAATCAGATAATACGGAACGAGCGACCCAACAGCTAAAACCCCAGAAACAATTTCTTTCTTTGTGAGGGCAAGAACAATTAAAAGAGTTAAAAAAACTATGAAAAAAGGAAGCAAATAAGCAAGAAACACAGCCAATACCCCTTTTTTCTCTTCCATAACAACTGTAACCGGATCACCTTCTTTAA
>JBAYLJ010000008.1:0-14368 GCA_041664145.1 Candidatus Omnitrophota bacterium
AAAGAATGTATTTGGGCAGCACAAAAGAATAGGGCCGCGATCGCGGGGGTGCCCGTAAAGCCAACGGTTAAGCGTGTTCATCCAAGGTCTTTAAAGGTCCAGCAAACGTTAAAGCGAGATGAGCTTTGGGAAATTCAAACACCACAAGTTTTTGATAAAGATATTCTCCTTAAAGCGTACAAACACTTGGCTGCACACACACCCACGGATGATGCCCAGCTTGTCGAGTGTCTTGGGGTCAAGCCAAAGATTGTTCATGGGAGTTATAAGAATATCAAGATCACAACGCGCGAAGATTTGGCGCTAGCACAATTTCTTTTAGCAAAAGGATGGTTATGAAACGCATAGGGATCGGGTACGATATTCATCGGTTGGTTGAAGGGCGAAAGCTTATTTTGGGAGGGCTTGATATTCCGTTCAAGAAAGGACTTTTAGGCCATTCAGATGCAGATGTTCTTGTTCATGCCATTTGTGACGCCCTGCTGGGTGCCTTAGGCGAAGGCGATATCGGTGAACATTTTCCTGATACGGATATACGCTATCAGCAGATCTCTAGCCTTATCCTGCTCAAAGATGTTAAGAAGCTTGTTGATAGCCATGGCTACAGCATTGTCAATGTTGATACAACGGTGATTGCCGAAAAGCCAAATTTGAAACCGTTTAAGCCGAAAATGCGTGCTCTTTTGGCAGAAGCCTTAGGTCTTCATATCGAGGCGGTTAACATTAAAGCAAAGACACAAGAAGGGCTGAGTTTTGGGCCTAACGGCGAAGAAGCAATGGTGGCTCATGCCATTGTCTTGTTGTCAAAATAATAGGGAGGGCCATAATGATGTTTTTTTTAAATATTGTTTTAGTTTTAGTGGCTTGGTATTTCTTTGTTTCAGCGACGTTTCCTGAAGAAATCAAGTCTGCTCAAGAAAGAGATCCTTCGGCAAAAGGAAATTTTCAAATTATTTTTCTTTACGCAGGATTGCATGCGATCGTTGCTTATCGGCTCTCGCATTTTTTGTGGAAACATACCGTTCCTTTTTTGCCACGTTTGATCTCTCAAACCTCTCGGTTTTTTACAGGGATAGAGATCCATCCTGGCGCTCAGATCGGCCGGGGACTCTTTATTGATCACGGCATGGGTGTTGTGGTCGGTGAAACAGCGATCATTGGAAATTATGCAACACTTTTTCAAGGCGTGACCTTGGGCGGAACTGGAAAAGAAACAGGGAAAAGACATCCGACGCTAGGAGACCATATTGTTGTTGGGGCCGGGGCCAAGGTTTTGGGTAATATCACCATTGGTAACAATTCTTACATCGGCGCTAATGCGGTGGTGATAAAGGATGTTCCACCCAACACAACGGTTGTTGGCGTCCCAGGGCATGTGACAAAACAAGATGGCAAGAAAATTGATCGCGCTATGGAGCATGGTCATGTTTTAGATCCTGTTATGCAGCAACTAGAAGAGTTTAAGCAGAGAATTGAAGAGCTTGAGAAAAAGACTAAGTAAATTATCTTATGCAAGTTAAAATTTATAACTCACTTACAAAGAAAAAAGAAGTTTTAGAAAATCGAGAAGACGGAAAGCCTCTCAAAATGTATTCTTGCGGGGTAACTGTTTACGATAAGTGCCATATTGGCCATGGGCGTAGTCTTTATATTTTTGATGTTATTTGTCGCTATCTAAGGCATCGTGGGTTTTCAATTGATTTTGTTCGGAACATCACCGACATAGATGACAAAATTATCAATAGAGCCAATGAACTTGGTAAAGATTGGAAAGAAATCGTCGATGAGAACATTAAGGCTTATCATAAAGATTTAGCGGCTTTGGATGTTTATTGCAGGCCAGAGGATGAGCCTAGGGCGACAAAGTATATTGACGATATCAAAGAGTACGTTGTGAAGCTTATTGAAAAAGGATTTGCGTATGAATCTAGCGGCGATGTGTATTTTAGCGTGCGCCAATTCAAAGATTATGGGAAGCTTTCTGGACAAAGCATTGAAAAGATGCAGGAGGCCGTGCGTATTGAAAAAGGCGACAAGAAAAAAGACCCTCTTGATTTTGCGCTATGGAAAAAGTCTAAGGAAGGTGAACCCTTTTGGCCAAGTCCGTGGGGAGAAGGTCGTCCGGGTTGGCATATTGAGTGCTCTGTCATGAGCATGAAGCATTTAGGATGTGAAACACTCGATATTCACGCAGGCGGCCGTGACCTTATATTCCCTCATCATGAAAATGAAATTGCTCAAAGCGAGGCCTTAACAGGGAAACCCTTTGCCAAGCATTGGATTCATCATGGGCTTCTGACAATTAACGGCCAAAAGATGAGCAAATCCTTGGGGAATTTTATTACCATTGAAGATGCTCTAAAGAAATACTTAAATGATGATCTAAAGCTTTTTTATTTATCGTCTCATTACTCTAGCCCTATTGATTATACGGGTGAAAAGATGAAAGAGGCATCAGCGAATCGAGTAAAGTTACAAATTTTTCTACAGCGGATCGGAGACGTGACGAAAAGGAATAAAGGTTGTCAGTTGCAAAAAGAAGATTTTGTTGCAAAGAGAGAGCGTGAGTTTGAAGAGGCGATGGACGATGATTTTAATACACCAAAAGCTTTGGCTGCTCTATTTAATCTTGTGACAGATGTTAATCGTTTTGTTGACGACCATAAAGGGGACATTAGCGACTGTGCAGGTATTTTGCTTTATGCTGAAGAAGTTGCTAGGACTATCCTTGAAAAAGTTTTTGGCTTGTCGATATTTACTGTCGGTGATTTGATCGGCATCGAAGAGCGAGATTTACTAGAGAAGCGATTGGAAGCTCGAAAAAATAGGGATTTTAAGCGTTCGGATGAACTACGAGATATTTTGAAGGCTAAGGGTATTGTTGTTGAAGATGGGAAAGAAGGACAGACATGGCGAAGAGGATAAAGGGAATATTTATTACGTTTGAGGGATCTGAAGGTTGCGGAAAAAGCACGCAGGCGAAACTGCTTTATCATTTTTTAAGATCCAAGAAAAAGAATGTGCTGCATATTCGCGAACCGGGCGGCATTAAGATCAGCGAGAAGATCCGTAATATTCTCCTTGATGAAAAGAATAAAGAAATGGTCAAGTCCTGCGAGGTCTTGCTTTATATGGCGGCGCGGGCCCAATTGGTTGACGAGAAGATCCTTCCTGCTTTAAAAAAGGGTTTTATTATTATTTGTGATCGCTTTTTAGATTCCACCATTGCTTATCAAGGCTATGGATGCGGAGTAGACATTCGTTTTATCAAAGAAGTTGGCCGTTATGTGACAGAAAACGTTAAACCAGACTTGACTTTTCTTTTAGACTTGGAAATACATAAGGGGCTCTCGCGTATTCACCAGCCTAAAGATCGCATTGAGCAGCGTTCGCTTAAGTATCACAATCGTGTTCGGCAGGGGTATTTAGCGATTGCAAAAAAAGAGCCTAAGCGCGTCAAGGTGATCAAGGCGCATCAAACGCGCGAAGAAATACAAAGAATTATTGAGCAGCACGTGATGAGGCTTGTACGTTTATGATGATGGCAGAAAATCTTGTTTCCCAAGATATCGTTGACCGCTTTGTTAAGCTGTTAGCCTCTAAGCGCCTTGCGCATGCTTATCTTTTCGTTGGGCCCAAGCGCATTGGAAAAAGTGAAACAGCGCTTTCTGTTGCCAAGCTTGTGAATTGTGAGCGGCCAAGCAAAGAAGGTTTTTGTGATGGGTGCTCATCATGCTTAAAAATTAAGAACCAGAGACATCCTGATGTTCATATCGTTGCTAAAGAAGAAGCCTCGATCAAGATTGAGGATATCCGCGAGGTCATGACGCAGTCGCAGCTTCGTTCTTTTGAAGCCAAGGAGAAAGTTTTTATTATTACAGAGGTTGAGCGGCTTACCCTGGAGGCAAGCAACGCGCTTTTAAAAACCCTGGAAGAGCCGACCAACAACACGCTTATCCTTTTGACGACTTCTGCTCTCGACAGGGTGCTTGATACGATCAAGTCTCGTTGTCAGATCCTTTACTTTTTTCCTTTAAGTCACGAGGAGATGGAAAAGAATTTTTCTTTGAAAGAGCATGTCAGTGAAACAGAGGCGCATTTTTTGGCTTCTTTTTCTGAAGGTTGTCCGGGGCGTATCGCCCCAGGGGAACACAGCCAAGTTCTTGAGCGAAGAAATGAGGCGATCGATCAATTTATTTTCTCAGACAATGATGATGTTTATTTAAAAAAGATCCTTGCCGACGAAGCCCAAACAGCCCAGATGATCCATTTTTTGTTTTGTTGGTTCAAGGATTTGATGTTGCTTAAAACTAATATTACGAAAGCTCACCTAGTGAACGCTGATCGTTTAAGTGACTTACAGCGGTCAAGCGGTCACTACAGCTTTGAAGAGCTAGAGGACATTCTAGAGGATCTTGTCGCTGCTAGAAAAGCCTTAGAGGGAAATTTTAATGTAAAAATAGCATTGGCAATACTGAAGGAGAAAACATGGAAAAAGTAGTTCAAGTGCAGCTCGGGCAATTTCGAGGGCTGGGATTATATAATCTTAAAGATATCGAATGTAAGCGCGGGGATTGCGTGATCTTGAGTATTGATCGCGGGGCTGAATACGGTAAAGTTGTTTGTGAAGTTGACTCTGGCCCTGATGTCAAAATTGAAAATCTTCCAGGAAGAATTGACCGTATTGCGACGAAAGAAGATCTTGAGCGGATCGAGCGCAATAAAGAAAAAGCCAAGCAAGGGATACAAACATGTATCAAAAAGGTGGAAGAACAAAAGCTCCAGATGAAAGTTGTTCACTGTGAGTACAGTTTTGATAACAGCAAGGTCGTGTTCTTCTTTATTTCCGAGGAGCGTGTTGATTTTCGTAATCTGGTCAAAGAGCTTGCGGGTATTTTTCATGCGCGCATTGAATTAAAACAAATTGGTGTTCGTGATCAGGCTAAGGCCATTGGCGGGGTAGGTTGTTGCGGCCGGTCGCTGTGTTGTACCTCGTATATGCGTGAATTTATTCCTTTAACGATCAAGATGGCCAAGGAGCAGGATCTGCCGATCAATCCAACGCGTATTTCCGGGGTTTGCGGGCGTATTAAATGCTGCATGGCTTACGAATACCCTTTGTATAAGCAATACGCCAAGGGCATGCCTAAGCGCGGGGCCAAGATCACAACGCCCGAAGGCAAGGGTGAAGTTTTTGATGTCAATTATCTTGAGCGAAGCGTCAGGGTCAATCTTGGCGACGGCAAGACAACCAAGGTTATTTTCGGACAAGGTGACGATGGCTAAGTTTTACGTAACAACGCCCATTTATTATGTTAATGACAAGCCGCATATCGGCCATGCCTATACGACAATTTTAGCCGATGTCTTAACGCGTTTTCATCGAGGCCTTGGGGACGAGGTTTTCTTTTTAACCGGTTTGGATGAGCATGGTCAAAAAGTTCAGCAGGCAGCCCAAGCCCGCGGGCTTAGTGAGCAAGCGCATTGCGATGATCTGGCGCCAAGATTTACTGATCTTTGGAAAAAACTTGGCATTGAGTACAGTGATTTTATCCGCACCACACAGCCCCGCCATATCAAGGTGGTCCAAAGTGTTCTCAAGCAAGTGCATGAGGCAGGGGATATTTATGCCGATGAGTACGAAGGCTGGTATTCGGTGGCCGAAGAGCGCTTTATTACTGAAACAGAAAAAGATTCCGGAGCGTTTCGTGACGTGAAAAAGCTCAAAGAGCGCAATTGGTTCTTTAAGATGAGCAAGTATCAGCAAAAATTAATTGATTATATCAATGAGCATCCAGGTTTTATCGCCCCTGCGCATCGGCAAAATGAAATGTTAGGATTTTTAAAACAACCTTTGGGGGATCTGTGCATTTCACGGCCCAAGGCGCGTATGAGCTGGGGTATTGAGCTTCCCTTTGATAAAGATTATGTGACCTATGTTTGGTTTGATGCGCTTCTCAATTATATCGCCGGTGTTGGCTACGGGACTGATGAGGCAACCTTCAAGAAGTGGTGGCCTGTGTCCGTGCATTTGCTGGGTAAAGATATCTTAACGACGCATTCGGTGTATTGGTCAACCATGCTTTTTTCTTTAGGTCTACCGCTGCCGGAAAAGATCTTTGCGCACGGCTGGTGGCTTGTTGGCGAAACCAAGATGAGCAAAAGTTTGGGCAATGTGGTTAATCCTTTGGATTTGATCGACCGTTATGGCGTTGATAGCGTACGCTACTTCTTAATGCGTGAAATGATCTTAGGCCAGGATGCCAATTTCACCCTTGAGCTTTTTATCAAGCGCTACAATAGCGACTTGGCCAATGATTTTGGAAACTTGCTTAATCGCGTGAGTGGTTTGATTGGAAAATATTTTGATAAGAATATTCCCGCGCCCGGTGATTTGTCGCCGGAAGATCAAGCTATTGAATCCTTTGCGCGCGATCTACATCTGCGTGTTAAGGCGTACGTAGAAAGCCTTAGCGTGCATGAAGCCATTGAAGAAGTTTTGAAATTAGTACGTCTTGTGAATGGTTATTTGGAAAAACAAGCGCCGTGGAAAGTCGCGAAAACCGATCTTCCGCGCGCCGGAACTATTCTTTACGTTGCCACAGAAAGTTTGCGCATCGCCACTCTTTTGTTGTCTGCGGTGATGCCTGAAAAAACAAAAGTTGTCTTAGATGTTTTGGGCGCAGAAGGCTCCTTGCCCTTGTGGGGAGAGCTTAAGCCGAAGGTGGCCTTGAAAACACATGGTGCGCTTTTTCCTCGCATCGAAGAAGAAAAGTAAACGATATGTCTATCCCAACGATTAAGTGGGTCAACAATGCGGTTCGCATTATTGATCAACGCAAGCTTCCCTTAACGTTAAAGTTTATTGACTGTAAAAATGTTCAAACGCTTTGGTCTGCGATCAAAACCCTTGCGGTGCGTGGGGCACCAGCCTTAGGGGCAGCAGCTGGGTTTGGCGTCTTATTAGCCGCACGCAGTATTAAAGCTAAGAATAGAAAGATATTTGACCAAAAACTTAAAAAACTTTGCGCTTATCTTGGCTCTTCGCGTCCGACAGCTGTTAATCTTTTTAATGCCTTGGACCGCATGAAGGATGTTTTGGCTCGTCATAAAAAAGCCTCTGTGGATCAGATCCGCGTTCTTTTGAACAGAGAAGCTATGGCCATTTTTAATGAAGATCGTATTGTTTGTCGCCAAATGGGTGAGCATGGCGCTTTGTTGATAAAGAACGGCTTTAATGTTTTGACTGTGTGTAACGCTGGCGCACTCGCAACGGTTGATTTTGGCACAGCCTTAGGCGTTATGTATGCGGCTAAAAAAAGAAAAAAGACATTTAAAGTTTTTGCCTGCGAGACAAGGCCTTTGTTGCAAGGGGCGAGGCTTACGGCCTGGGAACTTATTCGGGAAAAAATTGACACGACGCTTATTTGCGACAATATGGCCGCAACCTTAATGGCGCAGGGCAAGATCGATATTATTTTTACTGGGGCGGATCGTATCGCGTTAAACGGCGATACTGCCAATAAAATCGGGACCTATAGCTTGGCTGTGTTGGCAAAGTATCATAAAATTCCTTTTTATATCGTGGCGCCTGAAACAACATTTGATAAGAAAATTAAAAAGGGCCAGCAAATCCCCATTGAAGAGCGCGACGGAAAAGAGATCTTGTATCTGGCAGGCAAGCGTATCGCACCTTTAGGCGTGAAAACCTATAATCCTTCCTTTGATGTCACGCCCCATGAGCTTATTTCCGGGATCATAACGGAAAAGGGTATTGTTCGTCCGCCGTTTGTTAAAAATATTAAAAGAACGTTTGCTTAACATGTCTTTACAAAAACAGAAATTTCTCAAAGTCCTCGGTGAGTTTGGCCTTATCAAAAGACTTTCTAAAAAAGCCTTTGTCGCCAAGAATGTTGTCAAAGGTATTGGTGATGATACCGCTGTCTTACCCTTTACGAAAAGCAAATATTTGCTTTTTACAACAGATTTGCTGTGCGAAGGCGTCCATTTTACAAGAAAAGAAAATCCTTTTTTGATCGGCCGTAAGGCCTTGGCTTGTTCTTTAAGCGATATTGCAGCTATGGGAGGGGTCCCAACATCAGCGGTTGTGTCCGTGGGCTTGCCCAAGAAATGTTCGGTTCATTTTGCTGATGAAATGTATCGTGGATTAAACACGTTAGCTAAAAAATTTAAAACAAGCATTGTCGGCGGCGATACGGTTCAAAGCGAGAAGCTGATTATTAACGTTGCCATGCTTGGCGAAGTGGAAAAAACAAAACTTGTCTTGCGTTCTGGCGCAAGACAGGGGGATCAGATCTTTGTCACGGGCGCTTTGGGCCGGTCACTTAAGACCAGGAAGCATTTGTCGTTTACACCTAGGCTTAAAGAGGCGGCTTATCTTGTATCACGATTTCAACCAAGCGCAATGATCGATATTTCGGACGGACTTGCGGCAGACTTGGGACATATTTTAGAAGAAAGCAACAAGAACGCTGTGCTTGATGAGGTGGCGATCCCTAAAGCAAAGGGCGCGTCTATCGATCAGGCCTTGTTTGACGGTGAGGATTTTGAACTGGTTTTTACGCTTTCAAGAAAACAAGCATCAAGAATTTTTATGCAAAAACATTTAAAGGTTTTTTGGGTTGGAGAGATCACAGGACAGGGGTATGGACTTTCGCTACGCGATTTGAAAGGAAAAGTTAAGAAGATAGTCGCTAAAGGATACAAGCACTTTTAATATGAAGAATAAAATTCTATCCAAAAATCCTAAACATACCTTTGAACTTGGAGAACGCTTGGCTAAGCACTTGCGTCCACAGGATGTTATTTGTCTTTTCGGTCCCTTGGGCAGCGGCAAAACGGTTTTGACCAAAGGTGTTGCTACAGGATTAGGCCTTAAAAGTAATGTGGTGAGCAGCCCGACATTTACGTTCTTGAATATTTATGATTCGGCATGCTATATGCCGAATCACTTTAAGAGAGCGAAGCGAATTGAGAAGCTACCACTTTATCATTTTGATCTTTATCGTATTGAAAAGACAGAAGATCTTCAGGCCCTTGGACTTGATGAGTTTCTTTATGGCCAAGGTGTTTGCGTTATTGAATGGGCTGAAAAACTTGGGAGCTTGCTCCCTAAAGAGTGTTTAGAAATTAAAATAAGCCACAAGGGTGAAACAAGCCGTCAGCTTGCCTTTTCGGCCAAGGGCAAGCGCGCAAAAGAGTTGTTAAAGGATCTGCAGTAATGAATATTTTAGCGATGGATACATCAACAAAGCATTTTAGCCTTGCGGTCTTAAAAAATAATAAACTTTGTGAGACGCAGGAGCTTGCGCTTGACAAGGTCCTTTCGGACTCAATGATCCCATCGATCGATGGGATTTTAAGAAAGGCAAAGGTGGCCTTTACTGCTCTGGATGGTTTTGCTGTTGGTCTTGGGCCTGGATCCTTTACGAGTTTGCGCGTCGGACTTTCGACGATCAAAGGTTTTTGTTTGGCAACCCAGAAACCTGTGGTGGGGATTTCAAGTCTTGATCTAATTGCACAAAATATTAAGGCTGCGCAAGATCAAGACATCTGCGTGATCAGTGATGCCAAGC
The DNA here is from genome assembly GCA_041664145.1 of Candidatus Omnitrophota bacterium. Taxonomy (GTDB): domain Bacteria; phylum Omnitrophota; class Gorgyraeia; order Zapsychrales; family Aceulaceae; genus CALGLP01. The sequence goes on from JBAYLJ010000008.1 coordinate 9,597, forward strand.
GTAACATGGTTTATGCCGCGATATTCCGTTATGGGAAAAACGGGTTAAAGCGCATAGGCAAATATTTTTTGATCGAAGTTAAAGATCTTTTGCCTCAAATAAAAAAAGATACTATTTTTGTCGGCGATGGGATCGCGCTTTATCGCGACCCGATCGAGAAGCATTTTGCTAAAACCAACTTTAAGATTACTTTTGCGCAAGAGGCGACTTGGTTGCCTAGGGCAGAGCATCTGGCTTTCTTGGCTCTTGGCCGTTTTGAAAAGAAGAAAACTGATAATATTAATAAAATTGTTCCTCTTTATCTTTATAGGCAAGATTGTCAGGTGAATCGATGAAGCCTTTGCGCCTTCTTGACCAGCGATTTGCACCAGCCATGGCCTGGGCTGAAATTGATTTAAGGGCCGTTGCTCATAATCTTGATGCGATCAAAAAAACTGCTGGGCCCAAGCTTAAGATTCTTTGCGTTGTTAAAGCTGATGCCTATGGCCACGGCAATATTGCTATTGCAAAATTACTTGAAAAGAAGGGTGTCGATTTTCTTGGTATTTCTGATCTTCATGAAGGCATTGTTCTTCGTAAGGCCGGAATAAAAAAGCCCATCTTGATGTTTGAAAATACCTTGCCGGAACATGCGAAACATCTCGTGGAAAATAATATTACGCCAATTGTTTGCACGCTGGAATTAGCTCGCGCCTTAAATCGATTAGGTGCTCAGAAAAGAAAGAAAATTCCTGTTCATATTAAGGTTGATACTGGCATGGGGCGCTTGGGTGTTGCCCCCGATGATGCTTTTGCCTTGGCGCAAATACTTGTGCGCTTACCTTGGATTTCTCTTGAAGGGGCTTGTACACATTTTGCGTTATCAGACTCAAATAGCGATTTTACCCGTCAACAACAAAAGACATTTCTTTTTATCGCTTATGCACTTCAAGAAAAGCTCAACATACTTCTTCGTTATGTTCATGCGTCCAATAGCCTTGGAATTGTGGCGTATAAAAATAAAGGGTTTAGCATGGTTCGCGCTGGTTTAATTCTTTATGGCATGTATCCATCTCCCAAAATCAAATCAAAAATTTTGCTTAAGCCTGTGATGAGCGTTAAATCACGCGTAACACTTGTTAAAAACGTTGAAAAAGGCACTGGGATTAGTTATGGACATCGTTTTATTACGCCTTGTAGAATGAAGGTTGCAACGGTGGCTATTGGTTACCATGATGGATATTTTAGAGCTTTTTCAAATAAAGCACATGTTTTGATCCATGGCAAGCGCTGTCCGGTTCTTGGCACCGTGACGATGGATCAGATCATGGTTGATGTGAGTCGTCTTAAGGGTGTCAAAATTGGCGATGAGGTTTGTGTTTTAGGCCGGCAGGGAAAAGGGGAAGTGAGCGCTGATGAATTGGCCAAACTGGCGAATACGATTAATTATGAAATAACGTGTTCTTTAGGAAGCCGTGTTGCAAGAATTTTTAAGAAATAAGAAATTTAGGATGTTTTAACGTTGAAGTCTTGTAAAAGACAAGAATATCTGAAAACGGGCGAGGAATGAAGTTCGCGTAGTTAAGCTATGTCATCGAAGAGGTTCTATAGCTTAAGCGTTTATTTAAAGGAGGGGAATATGACGAAGAGTGTTGAAAATCAAGTGGCAGAATTACAGGAAAGATTAAAGTTGATAAGGGCTGAAGATCTTATGACCACGAATATTTTAACGGTCAAAGAAGATCTAAGCTTAGCGGAAGTTTCAGACTTGATGATCAAAAAACGCGTGAGCGGACTCCCAGTCGTTCGCGAAAAGGATGAACTAGTTGGTATCATTACCGCGACCGATCTGTTTACGTTAATTGATATTATCCGGTCTGGATCTGTTAAGGAAGATGCCTTGAATCCCAAGGTTAGCTTCGCCATGTCCACAAATATTCTTAGCATCGAAAAGAGCACAACGCTTGATGAAATTATTACGCTCATGAAGCGAAAAAATATCCATACGCTTCCTGTCTGCGAGCATGGAAAAATGGTTGGGATTATCGGCCGAAGAGATGTCTTTAAGAATTTCTACGCTACGGCACAAAGCATAGCCAAAGGCCAAGAAGCCTAAGCAGCCGTCTTCTCTTTAAGAACAAGGGTCCAATAAATTTTAAGGAAAGCATATGAAAAAAATAGTATTGGTTATTGACGACGAGATTGATATTCGCGAAGTCCTATCCGCAAGATTAAAGGCCCAAGAGTACGACGTTGTGACCGCGTCAAATGGCCAAGAGGGTTTGGCAGCCATCAAAACTAAGATACCAGATGTGATATTGCTGGATGTAATGATGCCCGTGATGGACGGTTTTGAATTCTTTAAGCTTTTAAAAAAAGATCAGAAATATATGGAGATCCCGACCATTGTGATCACCTCGAGAAGATTGATGAAAGATACCTTTGAGGCTTTAGGTGTGCATGAATTTATTTCTAAACCGTTTGATGACCAAGAAATTAAATCAAAGATCGATTTTGTGTTAGCTAAAAAAGCTCTCGTTTTGTGTAAAGATTCCGGTGCGATTGATTGCATTGCTAAGGCATTACAGCAAAGTGGTTATCAGGCATGTGCGGTGAACAGTGAAAACGATCTTTTGATGAAAGGTAAGGCATTCAAGTGTGAGATCATTGTTCTTCATCCTGCATTTTTAAAACAAGGCCCAGAGGAGTTTTTGCCGCGCATAGGCGAAATGCAGTATAAAAATCCACTTATTATTGTTTATAGCGATGCGAATTTAAAAGGGACGGAAGACGGATCTACGCTTGCTATCGAAGAAGCCAAGACGAAGTGGGCAAAAAATAAGGTCAACATGTTCTATGATGCACGGCTGGTATCTGAATCATTTTCAAAAGTTTTAGAGAGTTGGGTCACCAAAAAGTAAGGCGCGTGGTGTTTTTTCTAGGCTCTTTTAAAGAAGGAGGTAGCCATGAAAGCAAAAGTTGATCAGAATGCCTGTGTGGGGAGTCAAGATTGTGTCAACGCTTGTCCGCAAGTTTTTCGCATGGAAGGAGAAAAATCTGTTGTTTATGTTTCTGAAGTCCCTAAGGGGGCTGAAGAGAAATGCCAGGAAGCCGCAGATGCGTGCCCGGCTGCTGCTATTACGATCGAAGAATAATTTATCGATCGAAAGCTTTGAATAAGCCAGAAATAGCAGAATAGATTTTCTGATCTATTCTTTATTTTCTTAACATCCTTTTATTATTTTTATGACAAAAATGAACATTTCCACAAAATATTCTCAAGAAGAAATGCAAAAATGCGTTTCTGTTCTTGAGAGTTTTATTGAAGATAGTGCGCAATTAGCACACTTGTCCGAAGAAGACCGTATTGCCTTGATGAAGGCCGCAGGCAGACTTTCTCGCCCTCACCGTGATGAGATCGCAAAACGAAAGTATGACATCCGAAAAGTTAAACGGCAAAGGGTTGTTGGCTTTGAGCGTGCCTTTCGCGCGCAGACAGGCATTCGTAAAGCGCGGGAAGAAGCTATTTTTATAGCGCCAAAACAGATCGCGGATGCAAGTACGCACATGGAATATTTTCATGCTGAGCTAAGATCTCCGCGGAATTGTTATATTTGTAAAGCAGAGTATCAAAAGTTGCATGCCTTTTATGACACGATGTGTCCTAAATGCGCCGAATTTAATTATCAGAAAAGATTTCAAAGCGCTTCCTTGGACGGTCAAGTTGCCTTGATAACCGGGTCAAGGTTAAAGATCGGGTATCAGGCAACGCTAATGATGTTGCGTGCGGGAGCCCAAGTGATCGCGACAACAAGATTTCCTATTGACTCTGCCCTTAGGTTTGCGAAAGAAGAAGATTTTTCAAAATGGAAGGATCAGCTGCATGTTTATGGGTTGGATTTACGTCATACGCCGAGTGTTGAAATCTTTTGTTCTTACCTAGAGCAAAAGTATGACCGTTTAGACATCTTAATTAATAATGCGGCCCAAACAGTTCGGCGTCCGCCAGGCTTTTATGCGCATTTGATGCCAAATGAAATCTTAGCCTTAAAGGATTTGCCAGAGGGTGCACAATTGCTTTTAACTGATTTTGAAGAATGTAAAAAGAAGCTAGCTTCTTTTTCCCGATCTAATCTTGCGAGAGAAAAAGCGATTGCGATTACCTGGAATGATAAAGCACCTGGAATCGGCTTGCGTGCTTCAGCAAAACTTTCCCAGATCCCGTATGCCTATGATCATGGCCTGAAGAGTAAAGAAGTTTTCCCTCAAGGAAAACTCGATGCGGATTTACAGCAGGTGGATCTACGTACGACCAATAGCTGGCGGTTACGCCTGGGAGAGATCCAGACAGCAGAAATGCTGGAATTGCAGCTTGTCAACGCGATCGCGCCATTTGTTTTGTGCAACAGGCTTTCAAATATGATGAAACGGGACAATACTGGAAAAAAACATATTGTGAACGTATCAGCTATGGAAGGAAAATTCTTACGTTTTAAAAAGAGTGCTCGTCATCCGCATACAAATATGGCGAAAGCAGCTTTGAACATGTTGACGCATACCGCTGCGGGTGATTTAGCGAAATATGGTATTTTTATGAATGCGGTTGATACCGGGTGGGTCACAGACGAAGACCCTGCGGTGCTTGCGAGCTATAAACAACAACACCATGATTTTCAACCTCCTTTAGACATCGTTGATGGAGCCGCCAGGGTTTGTGATCCTTTTTTTAACGGTATCCTTACAGGTAAGCATTGGTGCGGCAAATTCCTAAAAGATTATTTTCCGATTGATTG
>JBAYLJ010000009.1:0-14100 GCA_041664145.1 Candidatus Omnitrophota bacterium
AGCAATAATGGTTGGAAAAGAAAATTGATGATGATGCACCCGGACATAGTGCTCAAGCTTTTCAAAAACCTGGCTTTCGCTTCTCCTGGGCTGGATTATTTGCTTTAAATAAACAAGGCATTGGCGATGAAAATCAAGAGCCTTCTTAATTTTAGCAAGCTCTTTACAGCTTTTGACAGACCTGATCTCTTCGATAACGCTACAGCGGCCCAAAAGCTTGACTGTTCCCCTCAAAGCCTGTTTTAGTCTTTTAAACGATGAAACTGTTATATATCGCTCATCAAATCCTAAGGCGCGAACTTTTTGATGAACGGCTATCTGCGCTAACTCTTCAAAGATCGGCTTCTTGCACTCAAGGACTTCAACATCCTTCAAAAAACGCTTAGCCTCCAAGCTATGGCGGCCATCGGTCAATAAAAAAACTCGTTTTTTACAAACCAAAAGCCAAGATTCTTGACTTGGATATCCCGTTAGGTAGAAAATATTCTCGTCTTTGGTAACAAGAAAGGCGTCGATAAGATGCTCTTTAAGAGCATGAAGAAGATTTTGAAGCGGAATGTTCACTTCTTTATAATATTTAATATGGCTTGAAGGCCAAGAACATAACTATAAGGACCGAAACCAGAGACCTGCCCCTTGCAAACCGCAGAGATCAGTGATGTCTGACGAAACTCTTCTCTCCCATAGATATTGGACAAATGGACTTCAACGGTCGGCAAGTCAATCGCCGCGACAGCATCCCGGATGGCAACGCTTGTATGGGTATACGCCGCTGGATTGATCAAAATAGCCTCAAAATGATCTGCCGAGGCCTTACCGATCGCATCAACGATCTCTCCTTCGTGGTTCGTTTGAAGTATTTCAAGATCGATGCTGTTGTCTTTCGCTAATTCTAAAAGGGTGCGATCAATTTCTGTCAGCGTCATTTTCCCATAAACATTTGGCTCACGACTGCCAAGAAGATCAAGATTAGGACCATGGATCACTAAAACCTTTTTCACGCCAACCTCCCTTTTAATAAGCACATGCTTTACGTTAAACTTTAGCTGCGGTCATTTATGACTGAGAAATTCTTGCAACCCATACTTAAGATCTCTATGCGCTTTTCTTCGCTCCAGGCACCTGCTCAACATACTTGATCTGAAGCTCATAGATGGATGTCTCCATCATCCGGCTTTCCTGCTCATTCAAATTACCTTTTGTCTTTTCACGTAAAACAACAAGGGTATCGATCAAAAGTTTTGCCTGAGGAATATTTTTCTCGATCTTTTGATTCACAGGGCTAGGGATTTCACCTAAAAAAACCATGGCCTGAAAGGCAAGGCTCGCAATATAGCCTAGAAAATCAATCTCGTAAGAAGAAATGTCTTCTTTTGGTGTTTTTAGATCATCTTCCATAGTCTGTAGGATAACATTGCTTGTCTTTTCTGTCAACAAAACCTCAAGGCTAACATCTATTCAACTTCGTAGGAAATAACGACATTGAAAGAGAGTTCAGGATAATGAAGCTCATCAGGAAAAGGCGGAAAAGGACTCGATTCTTCAACGCTGCGCATGCTAATTTGACGCAAATATTGATTGGCGCGCGTACGCTCCTCTATGACCTTAATTCTTTTAAGAGAACCCTTTGCATCCAGGATAAAGGTTAAATAAACCTCGCCCGCATCGAATTTTCCATAGTTGGCATACGCACGATCTTTAATACGGCTTCGCACAACTTGATAATATTGAATATACTGAGGATTTTTAATCTCACGCATTTCCACAGCAGGAACGCTCACCCTTCGCTTGTGTTTCTTATGCTCAGCGATCTTCGGCTTCTGGGCTTGCTGAATGAACTCATCTTTCATTTTAGAAAGATCTTTCATGAAGGAGGAAATATTCTTTTGCTCCTGTGCCGCTTTGACTTGCTGACGAAGGTCCACCTTCATTCCCTTCTGCACAGGGACAGCAGGAGGGTCGATCTTCTTCTGAAGGGCAAACGTAGGATAGATAACTTCGATCTTCTTAACCGTTTTGACCTTAAAATGAAGATTGGAATAAGACAATTTCCATAAAGCTAGGATATGAATAACAAGGGAAATGATGAGTGAGTATCGAAAAATCCTATCTTCCATACGGGGTTGAGCGCCTTACGTGCTTGAGCGTGATCCTATGAGCTCCTTGAGGATGTATCTAAAAAAACGAAACGTATCAACAAAAGGATTTATTTTGCTCAATTCATCACGATAAATCGTTTGAACGGGAATAGAATGAATCTTAAAACCTTTACGGCTGGCCTTAATAAAGATTTCTGTTTCAATTTCAAAATTAGAAGAAGTTAATACGATCGATCTAAGAATAGACGCGCTAATAAAACGAAAACCACATTGAGAATCTGGAATGGACTGATGACAAATTGAGGAAATCATCAGCGACATCATGCGATTAACAAAACGACGGATCAAGGGCATATGCTTACAATCAAGCATGCGGTTACCGCTAATAATTGAATCTGGATATTGCCGAGCTTTCACCATAAAGCTCTCAATATCATCAATATGATGTTGGCCATCTCCATCCATAGCAATAACGCCATCAAACCCTTGGCTTAGCGCGCAGGAAAATCCATCACGCAAGGAAACACCCTTGCCCTGTTTCTCGCGATGGTCGATAACAAAAGCTCCCTTTTCTTTAGCAATGCCTCCAGAAAGATCGGTTGATCCATCATTAACAACGATCACGTCCCACGAACGAGCTTTGATCTCTTCAACAATCTTACCGATCATGCGCGCCTCGTTATAAACAGGAATGATGATACAAACTTTCATTAGAGCCAGAACCTCTGAAACATATACCACTGCGTAGGATAGCGGTGAATCGTTTCTTCAATAATTTTAATATATTTTTTCATCATCTCTTTTAAGGCGTGACGATCCTCAAGATCCTCTGGCGGGAAAATAGGCTCTTCAAGGGTCAAGGTAAAGCAATCTTTGCCGTTTCGTGTCAAAAAAGCAGGAATGATCGCCGCTCCTGTTTTCAAAGAAAAGGCGGCCGGCCCTTTGGGCATTCTCGCCTTCTTCCCTAAAAAATCCATCATTTCTCCGGTGGCGTTAAAATCCCGATCACCCAAAAGCGCGATCATGCGATTATTCTTTAGTCCTTTAATGCATTCACGAATCGCCACATTGTTAGGAACAATGCTGATCCCTTGAGATTGACGCTGGCTATTAAAAAGATTATTGATCGATCTCTCTTTATGAGGCAAGGCAACGGCGATCAACGGATACCCTAAGCGGCTAATAATAAAGCCTCCCAGCTCCCAATTGCCAATATGCGCCGTGAGGAGAATACCCCCTTTTCCTTTTTTTAAGACTTCGGGTAAATAATGCAAGTTCTTGATCGTTACATGTTCACGAATATACGCATCGCTAAGCTTCCCAGGAACGTAAAAGAAGTCAACAAGGTATCTTGCAAAATTACGAAAAACCTCTCTTGATAAACGCGGAATATCTTTTGAAGATGGTAAGATAACCTTCAAATTGTTTTTAACGCTTCGTCGATCGCGAAACGAAAGATAATAATGAATATCGGAAATAAACGCTGCTAACTTATAGCTAAGCGACAGCGGAAGATGCTCGACAAAAAATTGCCCTATTTTATAAAAATAGTATTGGATCATTTATTCTAGCGCTAACCTTGCAATGTCCATAGCAGCTTGAGGACGACCATAACTCTTGGCTGCCCGGCGCATCGCCATTAATCGTTCAGGCGATTCAAGCAAACCCTTGATCTGACTTCCGATAGCCTCTAGATCATCGACCTTGAGAGCAATGCCTTTTTCCAAAAGAAGTTCAGTATTTCTTGCTTCCTGACCTGGAATAGGATTAACGGTCACCATCGGTAAGCCCTTAACCAGAGACTCCGCGGTGGTCATGCCGCCAGGTTTGGTCACAACAAAACTTGCAATCCCCATAAGCTCATGAACATTTTCAACATGAGGAAGAATAACAATCTTTTGACCGTGAGGAAATTTGATCTTTTTAACACTGCGTAAAATCTTTTTATTTGTACCGGCGAGAACAACAAGCTGAAAATCATTGCTAAGACGCGCTAAAGCCTTAACGATGATCTTAATAGGCCCCAGACCCTGGCCGCCACCCATGACAAGGATGATCGGAATGTCTAGCTTGAGCCCTAGTCCTCTAGCTACTCTTTCGCGATCAACTGAAATGGTAAACTTAGGATCGACAGGAATGCCGTAAAGCTTAATACGCTCGCGCTTGATCCCTTCCTTAACTAAACGATTCGCTGCCTCTTCGGTAGGAACAATATAAAAATCTACCGCATCATGAACCCAATAATGATGCGGAGCAAAATCAGTCAAGACGCCAATTAATTTTACAGGATAATTATACCTTTTCTTAAAATCACCAACCATCCCACAAGGAAACGCCTGGGAACAAACAACCGCCGTCGGATTAAATTTACGAAAAAGCTTAGCGAGCTTACCATGGCGAGAGTTGCTAAAAATCTTTTTCACCGTGCTCGTATTTTTAATAACCTTAGGATTATCATAAAGATATTCCCAAATCTTAGGTTTTCGCTTAATGATATTCATATAAACACCATTCGCGATCTTCTCCAAAAGAGGATAAGCATAGGCCAAGCCATTAATATTCATGGTTTCTATTTGAGGATGGAGGATCCTCAGAGCGCTTTCAATGGCCAGCGTCGCACGATGATGTCCAGAGGTTTTTGTAATATGCATTAAAAGGATGCGAGGGTTTTCGTTCATATGTTCTCAACAATAGCTATGGATTGACCTATAAGGGCTTCTTGTCCTTCACGAATCAATATTTTCTTTAAACGGCCCCTGCCCTCGCAAGGAATATTAAAAACTGCCTTATCGGCTTCAACTTCAACAACATCTTCTCCTTGAGCAATGTCGTCACCAGGCTTGCGGTGCCACGAGCAAACGGTCACCTTGTCGATGCCGTCTCCTAAAAAAGGAACTTTAATGTCAGAGGTGATCATTTAATTTAAGATTTCGAGTTTAAATTCTTTAATAAACGACTCAATAAGCTTTTCTTTAACTTGACCTTGGTCAATAGCCTGCCCTAGCTCCTGCGCCATAGAGGTCATGGCAACATCAAGGCCACAAGGTTTAATCATGGAAAAAAAACTTAAATCCGTATTCACGTTTAAACCTATACCGTGGTAACTGATCCACTTTTTCACCCCAATACCTATGGAAGCAATCTTTTTTTCGTTGACCCAGACACCTGTATAGCCCTTTTGTCTATTAGCCACTATACCAAAATATTTCAATAAATCAATAAGGACCTCTTCGAGTTTTTGTAAAAATATTTTTAAGTCCTTGGCGGAGTGTTCCAAATTAAAAATAGGATAAATCACTATTTGCCCTGGGCCATGAAAAGTCACCTCTCCTCCTCGATCAATGCGAAGGACATCTATCTTTCGCCAAGAAAGGTCTTTTCGATCAGCAAGAAGGAACTTCTCGTCGGCAATGCGCCCCATGGTAAACACGGCAGGATGTTCGCAGAAAAGCAACCGGCTGTTTCTATCCTGAAGAACCTTTTGAATAATCTCTTTTTGGAAATGATAGGCACAGAGGAAATCAACGAGACCTAGATCTATGAGGTGACATTTCATAACAATTTTAATAACGTTAGGATCATGGATCAAAACAACAGAACAGGCGCAAGAAAACAACAGGAAGTTTTAGAAATCTTTTAGCTTTTCACAAATGGCTTGAGCCATTTCTTTTGTTCCAACAGCGGTAGGATCGTCTCGATTTGCCTTTAAATCGTAGGTAACAAACTTGCCTTCTTTGATCACCTGATAAACAGCCTTCTCAAGTTTTTGAGCGGCTTTGTGCTCCCCTAAATACTCAAGCATCAAAACGCCTGAAAGAATCGTTGCCGTTGGGTTGACTTTATTTTTTCCTGTATATTTTGGCGCAGAACCATGAACAGGTTCAAAGAGGGCGATCCCCTCGCCAATATTGGCTCCAGGGGCTATGCCTAAACCACCCATAAGCCCAGCGCAAAGATCAGAAATAATATCCCCATATAAATTTGGCAACACCAAGACATCATAATTGGCTGGTCTTTGAACAAGCTGCATACACATATTGTCAACGATCGTATCCTCAAAGCTGACACGTCCTTCATACTCTTTGGCGATCTCACGTCCTATTTGTAAAAAAAGTCCATCCGTAAACTTCATAATGTTGGCTTTATGCACTAAAGTAACCTTCTTGCGATTGTGCGTTACAGCATACTCAAAAGCAAAACGAATAATACGCGTTGAAGCATAAACAGAAATAGGTTTTATAGAGATCGCAGAGTCATCACGGATTTTCTTGGGTTGCAAAGTATTGATAGTCTTGATCAAAGAAAGAGCATCTTGACTTCCCTTTTCAAATTCAATACCTGCATACAGATCTTCGGTATTTTCACGAAAAATAACTAAATCCAATCCCTTATGTTTGCACGATGTTCCTTCAATATACTTTGCTGGACGCACACAGGCAAACAGATCCAGCTCTTGCCGAAGCTGAACATTCACAGAGCGGAAACCTTTTCCGACGGGCGTAACAATAGGCCCCTTGATCGCAACTTTATTTCGACGAACAGAGGCAACGGCTTGGGCAGGAAGAGGCGTCCCATATTTTTTAATGGCGTGCTCTCCGACGATCTCTTCTTCCCAATCAATGGCAACACCCGTCGCATCAAGGCATTGCTTCATGGCTAAAGACACCTCTGGCCCGATACCATCACCAGGAAGTAATGTTATTTTATAACTCATCTTCTGTTCCTTTATTGGGCTAATTTTTGAAATTCTTCGGAATTCTTTGCGTGGCTTAGAGCTTCTTCAAAGGAAATAATGCCGGACTGATATAATTCCTGGAGGCATTTGTCCATCGTTTTCATCCCAAAGCGATGGCCTGTCTGGATGGCCGTTGGAATTTGCTCAATGGCCTGCTCTCGAATCAAATGTCGAATACCGGCCGTGGCCACCATAACCTCTGCCGCCAGAACGCGCCCTGTTCCATCCTTACGCGGAAGCAAGCGCTGCGAAACAACACCCGCCAGACAAGACGAAAGCTGGATCTTGACTTGTTCTTGTTGATGGGAAGGAAAAACATCGATGATGCGTTCGATTGTTTGAGGGGCATCGGGTGTATGAAGAGTGGCCAAAACCAAATGTCCTGTTTCTGCGGCGGTCAGCGCTGTCGAGATCGTCTCAAGGTCTCTCATTTCACCGACGACGATGACATCGGGGTCTTGACGTAAACAACGTTTCAAGGCTTCGGCGAACGAATGCGTATCGCTAAAAACTTCACGCTGCTTGATAATAGACTTTTTATTATAATGAATATACTCAATAGGATCTTCGATGCAGATGACAAGATCTGTTTTCTGCTTATTGATCAAATCAAGCATTGCGGATAATGTCGTTGTCTTTCCTGTTCCTGTTGGACCCGTCACAAGAACAAGGCCATCTTTACGCAAGGCAAATTCCCTCACAACATCTGGAAGCCCAAGCTCTTCAAGAGAAGGAAGAAACAAAGGAATACGGCGAAGAGCGATCTCCACAGACCCTCGTTGCATGTGCACATTCGCGCGAAAACGGTCAAGCCCAGGAAGTGCGATCGAGAAATCAAGCTCAAGATTTTTCTCAAATTGCTCCTTTTGATCATCTGTTAAAAGCCCATAAATCATCTTCTTGAGTGTTTCGCGATCAAGAGGATCATGCTTAAGAAGAACAAGGTTTCCGTTGATGCGCAAGACAGGGGGCGTTTCGTCGGTCAAATGCAAATCAGAAGCGTTATGCTCGCTGGCTAAAATAAGCAGATCTCGAATATCAACTGGCTTTGTCATAAGGCTCCTTTGCGATTCTTTTTAAACCAGTCTGCTAAACGACTTGTCCCCTCTTTAATACGCTCGATCGAAGTAGCAAAACTTAACCGGATATATTGATCAGCGCCGAATCCTGAACCTGGGATGCATGCCACATCTTTTTCATTTAAAACTTGTTTTGCGATCGTATCAGAATCAAGCCCCAGCTTGCTAATATCACAAAAAACATAAAAAGCACCTTCAGGATAAATATAGCTAATTTCAGGAATGCTGTCTAAACATTTAATAATAAAATCTCGTCTCTTTTGAAATTCGTTCTTCATTTCCGTCAACGTACTCTCGTCGGCACTCAGCGCAGCCAAGGCCGCGGCCTGACTAATAGACGACGGGTTCGATGTCGAATGATCCTGGATCTTCCCAACATTTTGAGCGATCTCTTTTGAAGCGCCAAAATACCCCATGCGCCATCCTGTCATCGCATAAGATTTTGAGACTCCATTAACAGTCACCGTTAAATTATAAATGTCTTTGTTGAGGGATCCAATCGATGTGAATGGCTCTTTGGTATAGCAGAGCTTCTCATAGATTTCATCGCTAATAACAACAATATTACGCTTAACACAAATCTCAGCGATCGCCTCAAGCTCTTTGCGCGCATAAACAGTTCCGGTGGGGTTTGATGGAGAATTAAGAATAAGGATCTTAGTGTTCGGAGAGATGTTTTCTTCGAGCTGACGGGCCGTGATTTTAAAAGAAGTCTCTTGTGTTGTAAAAAGATATTTGGGCGTAGCACCCGCAAGCTTAACCATTTCAGGATAGCTAACCCAATAAGGCGCAGGGATCAAGACTTCATCCCCGGGATCCACTAAAGCCTGCATAAGATTATACAAACAATGCTTAGCCCCGCAGGAAACAACAATTTGATCTTTGGCTTGATAAGAAAGATGATTATCTTTGAGGAATTTTTTTGCGATGGCTTCCCGAAGCTCGATGGTACCGCTACTGGGAGTATATTTGGTTAAGCCTTTTTGAATAGCTTCAATAGCTGCTTTTTTAATAAAATCAGGTGTGTCGAAATCAGGCTCACCAGCAGCAAAGCTTACGACGTCATGACCTTGTGCCTTTAATTCTTTAGCCCGTGCAGTGATCGCTAGCGTCGAGGAAGCAATAACATTTCTCGCCCTTAAAGAAACAGGCATCAAAAACCTCCGGGGTTATTCAGGTTTCTTGCTTCGAAATATTTTTCGTATCCCACCCGAAGCCATCTTTGAAACTTTATCGCCGATCTTTACTGCTTTTTTATCTTCTCTCTTGGAGGCTTCCTTTTTTTTGACATCGACGGCATGAACTTCTTTGGCCTCATCCTTAGTAGTTTCCTTGGTAACAGATGTCGCCCCTTCTTTATCTTTAAGAGAAGCTTTCTCAGCCGCAGAACCCTTGGCTGGCTGCTTGACTCCCTTTTCTGTTAGCTCAAGAAAAACAAGGCGCGCATTGTCCCCTTTACGATTCTCCCCAAGAGGAATAATACGCGTATAGCCTCCCGCACGACTCTTAAATCGCGGCGCAATCTCATCAAAAAGGTTGCTAACGATTTTGTGATCACAAAGAACCGCAAAAGCCCTTCGTTTAGCGGCAAGCGTTCCTTTTTTGCCTAATGTAACAAGTCTTTCAACAAGTTTACGTGCCTCTTTCGCGCGAGACTCTGTAGTCCGTATTCGTTGCCAAATCAAAGCGGCCTTAGCGATATCGCGAACCGTTGCTTTGCGCCAACTTGATTTTCTTCCAAATCGTTTTCCAGCTTTTCCATGTCTCATAGAGGCCTCGTATTATTCCTTTTGTCGAAGTTTTTTCAAATCAATTTTCATACCCAAATCAAGACCCATGGCTTTCAAAATATCACCAATCTCTGTCAATGATTTCTTACCGAAGTTTCTAAAACCTAAGAGCTCAGCTTCTGTCTTGCGCACAAGATCGGAGATCGTCTTGATATTTGACTCGCGTAAACAATTTGAGCTTCGAACTGAAAGTTCAAGTTCAGAAATTGGCAAACGAAGCTTTTCATAAAGAGCTTTTTCCTCTAAGGAAACTTCTTCTTCCTCTTCTTCTTCCTCGGGAAGTTGGCCATAGCTTACAAAGACGTCTAAATGGCGCTGTAAGATATTTGCCCCATACAAAAGCGCTTCTTTAGGGTTAACGCCACCATTTGTCCAAATTTCAAGAACCAATTTATCGTAATCGGTCTGTTGACCAACGCGTGTATTTTCGACAGAAAAATTAACTTTGATGACAGGCGTAAAGACAGAATCAACAGCGATGGTGTGAACCGGAACACCCTCTTTTTTATTTGCTTCCGCAGGAACATATCCGCGTCCGCGAGCGACCTCAAACTCAACGTGAAATTTAATATCCTGTGTAAGCGTCGCGATAAGCAAGTCAGGATTAAGGACTTCTACGGTTTCATCACAAATAATATCCTTAGCGCGAACCTCTCCTTTTTTGTCAACTTTAATATAAACAGTCTTAGCGACCTTAGAATGGGAACGTAAAATAAGCTGTTTAACGTTTAAAATAATATCCGTTACAGACTCCATAACGCCCGGTATGGTTGAAAATTCATGCTGAACGCCTTCTATGCGCATTGCAGTCACAGCGCTTCCCTCTAAAGATGAAAGGATAATCCTCCGCAAAGAATTCCCTAAGGTGACTCCATACCCTCTCTCGAAAGGCTCGGCAATGAATTTACCGTATGTCTGCGTATACGTCGACTCTTCGCACTCGAGTCGCTTTGGCATCTGAAAATCTCTCCACTTAACACCCATGTGTATTCCTCCTGCCGTTAATGAATATTCAAATATTTCTCACTATCGAGAATAAAGTTCAACGATAAGCTGCTCGTTGACCGGAGCCTGTATATCTTCACGAGCTGGCAAGCGTGTGACCTTAGCCTTGTATTGACCAGCATCAACGATGAGCCAGCTTGGAACAGTGCGTGATTTTGCTGCTTCAATATTTTCTTTAACAAGTTTCTCGCCCTTTTTCACAAAACGCATTTGGATTTCATCATCTTTTTTAACTAAAAAAGAAGCGATATTAACACGACGCCCGTTAACCCAGACATGTCCGTGGCTAACAAGCTGACGCCCTTGCCCTCGTGACGAAGCAAAACCCATTTGATAAATAACATTATCGAGCCGTCTCTCGAGAAATTGAAGCAAGGTATGACCCGTAACACCCTTAGAACTTGCCGATTTAGAAAAGTAATTACGGAACTGCTTCTCAAGCACACCGTAAATTCTCTTTAATTTTTGCTTTTCTCTTAATTGAAGACCAAAGTTTGAAAGCTTAACCCTTTTTGCGCCATGCTGACCAGGAGCGTATTCGCGTCTTGACACAGAACATTTATGCGTATAGCAACGCGCTCCTTTTAAAAAAAGCTTTTGGCCTTCTCGTCGACATTTGCGACAATTTGCTTGAAGATCTTTCGCCATGAATTTCTCCCTTTACCTTAAACTCTTCGCTTTTTACGTGGGCGACAACCATTATGAGGAACAGGTGTTACGTCACGAATCGACATAACTTTCAAACCAGCCGCCGAAACAGCACGGATCGCTGATTCACGACCAGCTCCTGGACCCTTAACATAAACATCCACGGTCTCTAATCCTAACTCTTTTGCCCTTTTTGCTGCATCACTTGCTGTAATTTGAGCCGCGAAAGGTGTTGATTTCTTTGACCCTTTAAATCCCATATGTCCAGGACTGGACCAGACAATCACACGTCCCTGTGTATCTGTAACAGATACAATGGTATTGTTAAAGCTTGCCTGAATATGAATCTCTCCGTTGGTAACGCCACGAAGAACTTTTTTCTTTGCCTTTAGCTTAGTGTCTTTGGCAATCGGCTGTTGAGGTTGATCTGTCATTTGCTCTCCTTAGCTGGTTGCTTCATCGGCGCAGCCATCAAATTCTTCTTTTTTCCTTTACGTGTTCTCGCATTGGTTTTCGTGCGCTGACCACGAGCAGGAAGGCCTTTTTTATGTCGCATCCCTCGATAAGAACCAATATCAATAAGACGCTTAATATTCTGCGTAACCTCACGGCGTAAATCACCTTCCGTGCGATATTCTCGTTGAATGATCGCCGTGATCTTTGAGACTTCCTCTTCGGTAAGGTCTTTAGCGCGCTTATTCTTGTCCACCTGAGCTTGTTCTAAAATTTTTAAACCATTCTTACGGCCAATACCGTAAAGATACGGAAGCGCAGCTTCAATTCGTTTTTCTTTTGGAAGATCAATACCTAATATTCTTGGCATAGCTTATCCCTGTCTTTGCTTATGTTTTGGATTGGTACAAATAACTCGAACAACCCTCTTACGTCTAACAATTTTACAATGACTACAAATTCTTTTGACAGAAGATTTAACTTTCATATTATTTTTCCCTGTACGTAATACGTCCTCTTGTTAGATCATACGGCGAAAGTTCTACCTTGACTTTATCGCCAGGGAGAAGCCGGATAAAATGAACGCGCATCTTTCCTGCGATGTGCGCTAATACACGATGCCCATTCTCGAGCTCAACCTGAAACATCGCATTGGGCAATGCCTCTTTGATAACTCCTTCAACTTCAATAAGATCTTCTTTAGCCATATTTTTTTACCGCGTTAAGATCTCTGGACCACTCGAGGTGATGGCAACCGTATGTTCAAAATGCGCTGATGGTTTTCCATCAAAAGTAACGACAGTCCATTGATCTTCACAAATTTTTGTTCTTGCCTCACCTATATTCACCATAGGTTCAATCGCAAAAACCATACCTTCTTTTAATATAGGCCCAGATTTGGGAAGTCCAAAATTAGGAACTTCAGGCTCTTCGTGAAGAGCTCGACCAACCCCGTGACCAACAAAATCTCGAACGACCGAAAACCCAAACGGCTCAACAAAACTTTGAACAGCAAAACCTATGTCAGATAGATGCCTACCCTCAACCATCTGTTCAATCCCCTTATAGAGAGAATTTTCCGTAACGGTAATAAGCTTTTGGCTCTTGGCGTTAAGATTTCCAAATCCTTGCGTAAAAGCCATATCCGAAAACCATCCCTCAAGCACAAGGCCTACGTCAATGCTTAAAAGATCACCATCTTGGATCTTGCGGCTGCTGGGAATGCCATGAACTATCTGTTCATTAAAAGATGTGCACACAGTAGCGGGAAATCCTCGATAGCCCTTAAAAGCTGGCTTTGCGTTTTGACTCTCAATGAGACTTTGTCCGAGCTTATCAATCTCGATCGTGGTCATGCCTATTTTCAAAGAACTTCGTAATCTATTTACAACGTACGCAAGAGCCTTTCCGGCCCTTCGCATAGCATCAATTTCTTTTTTTGTTCTGACAGGTATCAATTTTTCCATCTTTCTTAAAGATCGCAAGCAATTGATCTCTAAGTTTCTCGGCATCTTGATTGCCATCAACTTTAAGCAAACTTCCCTTCGCACCATAATAATCAATGATCGGTGCCGTGCTCTCTAAATAAACGCCGATACGCTTACGGATCGTTTCTTCATTATCGTCAGGACGCTGATAAAGTGCGCCTTGACAAAGATCGCAAATGCCTTCTTTTTTAGACGGCATATTTTTAACATGATAAAGAGCTGCACAATTTCGACAAACCCTACGCCCCGTAAGACGCTGAATTACAATCTCAGAATCAACTTCCATATAGACAACATAATCAACAGGCTGATCAATGCGCTTTAAAATCCCATCCAAATCTTCAGCTTGCTTGACTGTTCGAGGAAAACCATCCAAAAGATATCCAGCCTGGGCAATATCTTTAGCTTTAAATTTGTTTTCAATAATCTTTGTGACAACTTCATCCGGAACAAGACCGCCGCTTTCAACGTATCTCTTCACTTCTTGGCCAAGAACCGAATTATTCTTCATTTCTTCACGTAAAATATCCCCCATCGAAATATGCTTTACGCTTAATCGCTTCTCTAAAAGCTTTGCTTGCGTCCCTTTTCCTGCTCCTGGAGCACCTAACAAGATGAGCCTCATCGTCGGCCTCTGACGTGTCCCGATTTCATAAAACCATCATAATGACGCATCAAAAGCTGAGACTCCATTTGTTTCATAGTATCGAGCATGACACCAACGGCGATCAAAACGCTTGTGCCTCCAAAAAATGAGGCGACAAGATAAGGCACTTTAAACGCAGACATAATCGCGTCGGGCAT
>JBAYLJ010000010.1:0-13761 GCA_041664145.1 Candidatus Omnitrophota bacterium
CCGAACACCTTTAAATTCGATCATTGGATTTTCTCAGCTTTTACGCAAGATCGCTCTTAACGAGAAGGAAAAAAAGTTTCTAGCGATCATTGAATCAAGCAGTCAGCATCTTTTAAATATTGTTAATAATATTCTTGATTACGAAAAAGCTGTTGCCGGCCGCATTGTCTTGGACGAAAGCAAGATCGATTTTAATGCTCTTGTTTCTGAGGCCTTTAGTGTTGTTTCCGGTAATGTTGCTAATCGGTCTCTTGAGCTGAGTTTTAAAATTGATGAAAGGATTCCTAGCGTTTTATGCGGCGATGATATGAAAATTAAGCAGGTTCTTATCAATCTTGTCGCTAATGCGGTCAAATTTACCAAGCAAGGTTCTGTTAGGCTTTTTGCCTCTTTGGATGGCGTTCGCGAGGAGCCCACGGGAAAGATATTTGATTTGCTCGTGACCATTGAAGATACAGGGATCGGTATTCCCGAAGAGTCCCAGAGAAAGATTTTTGAGCAGTTTACCCAGGCTGATAATTCAACAACAAGGCGTTTTGGAGGAACAGGGCTCGGGCTCTCCATTTGCAAAGCGTACATTGAGCTCATGGGAGGAAAGATCTGGGTCGAATCTCAGATGGGCAAGGGAAGTAAATTTATTTTTAAGATACCTCTTTATGAAACTTTTGAGCACAAGAAAACAACTGAATATCAAGAGCGATTTCTTGCCTTTGAGAATTTAGACGTCCTCGTTGCTGAGGATGATCCAGAGCGACGAGGCCAGCTTGCTCATTTTTTACAGGAATTAAAGTGTCGCTTTGTTTGCGTGGAAGACGGTCAAGCGTTGGTTGAAGAGATCAAGAAAAAGAAATACAATATTTGTTTTGTTAATATTAGGCTTCCGAAATTAACCGGTGTCGCTGCGATCCAGGAAATTCGTTCGCAGCTCGGTAAGGAAATTCCCGTTATTGCTCTAACGGCAGCGAGCTTTTTTGAGGATAAACAAAATTGTCTTGATGCCGGGATGGATGATTTTGTTTCTATTCCCATCTCTGCTGAAAAGATCAAAGAAAAACTTTACACCTACGCCAAGAAGACAGATTAAGGATTTGCTTCTAAATCTTTTATAAAACCTTTCCAGTCGATTTTAAAAGCAAATAATTGAGTTTGGCCTGTCAAATCGTGCTCATCAACGAAAAGTTCGATATAGGTAAAGTCTTTTGGTCCTAAGAAATAGAGCCTTGCCATGACCGATTCCGCAATGACTTCATCCATCAAGATGCAGCTATAGCGTGTAGCATTTACCTTAAAGAGAAGAATGCTGTAGGGGAGGCTTGCATTGACGAATTCCTTTTTTGTAAATCCTGCCTCAGAGCTATAAAACAAATTTTTTGGGATCCCTGCGCCAAATTTTTCAGAGGAGATTTGAACGTTCATATCGCTTAAGTCAACCATGAGGCCATTATTAAAATAAATTTTTTGGTCCTTTTGATCGACTTGGTTTAAGATTTCGCTATAGCGTAGCATGCCGCCTTGCGTATCCCAAAGGAGTGTAATATAGTCCGCTTTAGCAAGCTTTCGAACTTGTTTTAAGGCATCTGGATTTTCGTTGATCTGCTCCATTTTTTTAATATTCCATCGTGCGGCAAAACCAATCCCAATGTTTGTTTCCATCATGTCGTTATAAAAAAATAAATAAGAGGGAGGAGGCTCTCCGTGCGTAAGCATAAGAAGGGCGTCAGCTTGTTCTTCGGTGAATGTTTTTAAAAGAAATTTTTTTGCTTTACCTTTCGAGAGGACGACGATCTCTTCGATGATATCAACGGCCTCAGAAAGTTTTTTACCTTGGCTTAAAAGATATTCGCTTGCCTTGTTCGCGCTCGTGTTTAGCATGCGCAGGATGCCTAGAGATCTTTTTTCGTTTGGGCTGTAAAGAGCGCGGGCCATCCAAAAGGCTTGAGGAACATTGATGGTCGCTCCGTCAAAAGTCACGCGTCGTTCTGCGATTGCTTTGATAAAATGACCCGGCGGCCACCAGGTATTAATGATGCTTTCAGAAGGCGTTTTTTCCTTTAAGGCGACAAGCGCGCGTTCCCAGGTTTCGTTAAAAATGGGCCTGATGCGCGATGCGAGATCGTCAGTTTTTAATAGAGGCCCGACGGAAAAGAAAGCGATGATAGATCCAAAAATGATTATTTTGATACTTGTGTAAGCCTTTTTATAAGGATTAAATTTTTTTATACTTTTGTCGACTTCTGAGAAGATCTTTTCAAATCCATATCCAGCCAAGATCCCTAGAGGTGTCACGAGCAATAGCACAAAGCGCTGGGCCTTGAGCGACATGATAAAAGCCGTGACGGCAAAGAGGAAGACAAGGGTCATCTTATAGATCGTTTTTCTTGAAGCAGAGGAGTGGTGATCAAGGATAAAACAAATACCTCCTAGCATGGCAACAAGAAACCACCAGGCACTTCCTGCAAGTTCAAAAAGATTTGACCAGGATGTTTTGTTGAGCTCACCAACGCTCATGTAAATATCTGGCCAAAGGCTAAGGGCTGAGGAATGAAAGAATGCGCCTAAGACAGACCACCCTTCTTGAAATAAAAAAAATGTTTGATTGAGCCCAAAGGAAAGAGCGACGCCAGAGAAGATAATGATAAATGTTGTTACGAAAAAAGAAAAAATGTTAGACGCTGATCGTTTTTCTTTAAAAATAAAAAATTCAAGACCAAGCAGCAATATTCCGCCGCCAAAGAGAAGGCAGAAAAGATAAACCCAGCCTTGCCAGAAATACGCATAAGAGATCATCGCAAGGGCTGTGAGCAGAGAAAAGAGGATCCGTTTTATGTGGTGTTTGCTATTTTCGAGCCCTATAAATGTGAGCCAGAGGATTAACAAAGGAAAGAAGATATTATAGACATCGTTGTCGTACCATCCAAAAAAACTTCGTCTTAAGAATATAGGCGCTAGCACAAAGACGAGACTTCCAAGAAATGAGGCCAGAGTGTTTATCTGTAAATGTCTTAATAATAAAAGAAAAAGTAAAATGGAAAAGATTGTTAAAAAAATGGGAACAAAGCTCACCGCAAGCATCGGGGAGATTTGAGGGTTAAAGAAGCTCATCATTTTATATGTCCAGAATCCAACAAAGGGGTGGAGGTTGATCTTCTCCCAATAGCCGATCGGGGCCAACATCATGGCGTTAAAGTATTCTGCGCCTTTTCGCTTAGTCATGATGGGTTTATTTTCTGCCAGCTGTTTTGTCAGGCCATAAAAATAATAGGAATCAGAGTCTGGTAAATAGATTTCAGGCTCTTTTTTTTCTGGATGCTCAAGGAGGTCGCGACCGTAAATCTTTTGGGCGAGGTTGAATATCGATCGCTGGATCTGTTTTTTCTTTTGATAAGAAATGTCATTAACTTTTTTGTCCGTTAAAAGACGTTTTTGATCCTCATTAAGCTGAGGATAGAGCTCATTAATTTTTTCTTCAACATTTGTTCGCAGTTGAGTAAAGATAAGCGCCGTTGCTTTTTCTTCCGCAAGAGAGGAGGTACGGTAAAGAAAAGGATAGAGGCGAAAATAAGATCCGATAAAGATAAGGATCAGCGCTAAGACAAGGTATTTTATTTGTGTTTTATTCATGCTCGATTTTTTGTTTGACTTCATTTAAAAATTCAAGATAAGCGGTGATGATCTTATCTGAAGGAATAGCAAAACACGCTCGGTCTCGATCGGCTTGCTTGGCGACCATCAGGCCGATCAGCTGGCCTTTTTTGTTAAATAAAGGGCCGCCGCTGTCACCTTGATAGATGTTGATGTTGATCTGAAATAGGTCTGGGCGATCGTTAGCATAAGAATTTCCATGCTTTGCAAAACCGATGATTCTTCCTTCAGAGATCGTTTGTTTTAAAAAGGGTGAGCTGCCAACGGTGATCACCTCTTCGTTGATACCGACATTAACGGAGTCAATAATATTAATTCGGCTCAAGGGATAAGGTGGATCAATTTTAAGAAAAGCCAAGTCTTGCGTAGGAACGACTTTAAGGATTTGCGCTATGACACGTGCGCCGTCCAGGAATTGAACTTCGATCCTCGCGCCATCCATGACAATATGGGCATTGGTGACAATAATACCGCCAGGATCAATGATAACGCCTGAACCTTGGCGGGTGTATTCGGCGGCTTTGATGCTATGGGTTTGAATAAGCTGGCCGCTTTCCTTGTCAATAAAAGCTACTCCAGGAATTTCAAACATCACAGCATTTCTAGAAGTGATCTCAACGATACAGGGTAAAATGTATTGAATTTTCTGAATAATTGAGTTTTGCGCAAAAAGGGTGCGAGGATGAAAGCATAAGAAAAGAAGGATGAGAGAAAAGAGTCTTAGATAATATTTTTTATAAAAACACATTTTGTAATGAGTTGCTTAAGGGTTATAATAATTCATAACATTCTACCTATGATGGATAAGAAATTCAAGACAAACTTCCGCCGAAGACTAGGGAAGGTTTTATTTATGTTCAAAAAAGAGTCAACCCAGGGTTCCGCCTTTAAATTGTCTGGCTTTTTGTTCGTTGCTTGCTTGATCATTAGTTTCTTCGTTTATCTTCAAGGAATTTTTGTGAAGCAGGGATTTCCTATCGGGGATGTCGGGGGGAATCTCTACGCCATGGAAGCCGTTACGCGAGGCGAGATCCCGTATAAGAATTTTATATGGATCTACGGACCGCTGATGCTTTATTATCATGCTCTCTTTTTTAAGTGGTTTGGATCCAATATCCAAAGCGCATTATGGGCAAAGTTGTTTTTAGAGGTCGCATTCACAGGAGTTTTTTTCTTAGCGGCCAGAAGGATCATGCCTTTATGGGGGGCGTTTTTTGCTGCTTTGGCCTACTGCGTTTTTAAGCCGGAGTTTTTGCATAGCTTTGTTCATTACGGCGGGGTCTGCATGGAGATTGGCATTTTGTGGGCCGTGCTTTCTTATTGCCAAAAGGCGCAGGAAAAATATGTTTTATCCGCGCTTGGTATCGTTTTTATTTTAGGGATCATCAAGCTGAATTTTGGTATCGTTTTTTTAGGAGGGGTTTTTATTTGTATCGTTCTTTGTGATCTATTTGAACATCGAAAT
Organism: Candidatus Omnitrophota bacterium; assembly: GCA_041664145.1. GTDB lineage: Bacteria > Omnitrophota > Gorgyraeia > Zapsychrales > Aceulaceae > CALGLP01. The sequence goes on from JBAYLJ010000010.1 coordinate 5,108, forward strand.
TTTTCTTTTGGACGCATAAGGCGATATGGGTTTTACTTCTTTGTTGTCGTTTTTTCTTGGTTTCTTTCGCACTATTTTTTTGTCAGGACTCTTTCGTGGCATCAGATCAACCAATGTTTTCCTATCTTAAAAGACTACTGTTTTTTTACGGGAACGCCCCACCAGGGAATTGTTCAATCCGTAAAAGTATGCCTGGCTGACGCTATGAACAACAAAAGTTTTTCCGTGCCGATCGCTGTAGTAGCATTTCCTTCTTGTCTTTGGTGCCTGGGTGTGATGTTCCAAAGACGAAGTGCTGAGCTCGTGAAGGGCCGTAATTTTTTCTTGATCTGCATTCTTTTAGCCATTTTGACCGTATGCGCCTATCATGAGTTTTATATTGGAAGAATTGATTATCAGGCCTATTGGGCCAAGCCGTTTACGGTGCTTTTGATCGCTTACCTTATTTGTGAGGCTTGCCTGATGACCCCGGCCAGGGTACAGGGAGGAATTCTTATTTTCTTTTTTGTCATCATTGGCATTCAGGGGTATAAGAATTTTCGTTATCTAGAGAGTTTTAAAGATCAGGAACATTTTTTTGAATTTGATCATATGAATATTTACGTGACTGAAATTCCTAAAGATATAAGAAGTATGTTATACACCGTTCGTTATATAAAGAAGCATATCCCGCAGGATCAACTTTTTTTCACCTTTCCTATCAATGCTGGGTATTATTATCTTACGGATCGGCCTTCACCGGTTTGGTTTCTTTATGCGCTGAGAGCAAATAAGCTTACGATCGAACAGGAACGCGAGATCATCCAAGATCTAGAAAGAAAAGGGGTTAATTATATTGTTTTGCCGTCGATTAGCTATGCTACTTTTGGGCAATTTGGAAAATTTGGACGAGATTATCTTCTTGCGCTTGCGCCTTATGTTGAAGAGCATTATAAAGAGATCGCTCGGTTTGGGGAGTGGTCTCCAGTTTCTGATGAAAAATATATCGGTGGCATGGGAACGAAGATATTGAAAAGAAAAGGATCTTTTTAAGTAAAAAAGGTACGATCTTGGCAGAGAGAAACAAGGGAAGAATTTTATAATAGAGGAGGTGAGCATGGCAACTTTACATAAGATTTTGATTAAAGATATTATGGTGACGAAGCTCATTACCGTAGGGCTCGACACCCCTTTTAGCCAGGTTTGGGAGATCTTTTCTGGTCAGCGCATTCGGCATTTACCGGTGATCAATCAGGACAAGAAACTCAAAGGGCTTGTCACGCAAAGGGATTTTTACAGGATCGTTCCTCCGCGAAAAGACGTAGAAGATAATGGGTCTTTTTATCTCAAAGAGGACTTAGATAAGTTCATTTTGCAGAAGGTTATGATCGATAAAGTTGCTACGCTTTTTCCCCAAGATACCCTTGGAATGGCAATCAACCTGATGGTTCAGAAAAAATATGGCTGCATTCCCATCGTTGATGAAAAAGGTGTTTTGGTCGGAATTCTCACCCAAACTGACGCCCTTAAGGCGATCGCGAATTATTTCCTTTAATTACATTAATTTATTTCCGGCCTTTTAGATGAGACAGGGGAGTTTTCTCTTCTTTTTAGGGTTGACCTCTCTTATCCTGTATATTATAATGAGCATATGCTCATTATAACCACCTATTTATTATGAGCATATGCTCATTATAACTGGCATGTAATGAGGCCTAGAAAATAACGGAATTTAGAAGGAGATAGGCATGCAAAAAAGGGGACGCCCAAAAAAGGTTCGTTACATACAAAAGATGCCCAAGGTAATTCTTTTTAGTCCAAGAGGAAAGCCAGGGAGGCCGGATGAAATTCTTTTAAGCATTGACCAATATGAAGCCCTAAAGCTAGCAGATTTTCAAGGTTTTGATCAGACCCAAGGGGCCATTGTTATGAAGGTTTCTAGGCCTAGTTTTGGCCGAATTCTACGTAGCGCACGCAAGAATGTGGCTGATGCGCTCGTTAATGGCAAAATCATCAAAATCGGCATTGGCGATACCCAAATCGGTGTCCGATCCAAGGAGTTTATCTCCATGCGTGAAATTGGCATCCTTAAAGAACGCCGTTCCGCTGATAGGCGCCAATTTGATAGGAGGACTGATCCTCAGCCTGAATCTCCTGACCAAAATATGGCAGAATAAGCGCTTTTTTTAACTTACATAGACTTACCGATATTACATATAATGAAATCGCGGTAAGTCTATAATAATCAATATTCTCTTTGTAAGGAATGTCAATCTTTGCATTGCATAGAGAAGCCCATCCAGAACGAAACAATCCTAAAGACTCAATACAATATACTTTAAATGATTAAAACCTCTCAATATATCTACTTCCTATAATATATCTTATGTTAACTATAGTATATATAAATGTATATTCTAACCTATTGTGAGGCATGCACTTACGCAATACTCGTAATACCCTGTGGATAACGCATGTCAAACTTACCGGGATTATGATATGTTCTTTAAAGCAGACATGATTCTTACATATGTTGGCAGAAATTATATATTTTATTGATGAAGGAATGTATTTTACAAGGCATAATAACTGATAGTGCTTCTTTTCAGAATTCCCCTGTTTTGTGGCAGTATTTACATCTTTTATTGGAATTTGCTTATTTTATCATAAAAAGAAAACCCCCAACTTTTTTATAAAAATTGGGGGAAGTGATTGCTATTTTTCGTTGATTTTATAGCCTAGAAATCGACCTTTTGAGGTGTCCTGTCATTTTGAGTCATGGCCTCAGCCTCACTAATGGTTATTTCAATAAGAACCATGTTTTGGTCTTCAGGGCCTGAAAAATACTGCCTGAGCATAGGCATTTGTTCCCATACAAGCTCACGCTTAGGCTTATCTGAGGTAACCTTTGCTTTTCCGCTTACGCGGCAATAAGCCATCGTTCTATCCACAAAACAGATCTCAACTTGTGGGTTCTTTTGGATTTGTGCGATGCTTCTGCGGTTAGAAAAAAGAGCTAGCAAAAGTGTATTTTCTTCTGTTAAATACGGAGCAACAGCACGAACGCGCGGTTGGTTTCCTTCAGCCGTTGCCAGAAACCCAAAACCTGCATCTTTGATAAGGTCAATAGCAGCTTGTTTGTCCATGTTGAAAACTCCTTTCCAAATACCGGGTTTACTTACAGCTAAATTTTGCAGATCCAACCAGATCATGATTATAAATAGAGACGATTTCAGCAGCAATTGAAACAGCAATTTCTTGCGGAGATAAAGCCCCGATATCTAAACCGATGGGCATTTTGATGCGTTTGATCAAGTCATTAGCTATGCCGGATTTATGCAGTTTTTTAATAAATTCTTGTTTCTTTGATTGACTGCAAATAATGCCAATATAGGCAGCTTTAGAATGAATGATCTTTTTTAAGCATTGAAAGTCATATGCATGGCCAGCGGTGACAATGACTACAAATGTGTTTTGGTTTGCTGATACCTTTGACAAGCCTTTGTCAAAGGTATCGCAAATGATCTTATCTACATGGGGAAATCTTTTTTTGTTTGCAAATGCCTTGCGATTGTCCAGAACCGTGACTTTAAAATCTAAGGTTTTACCAATGATAGATAGCGGTAATCCAATATGCCCAGCACCACATATAATTAGGCTTTTTTGGGCCGCAATAGGCTCAACAAAGACCTTGATCTGGCCACCGCACAGGAATCCGTCTTTTTTAGAATAGCTTAAGGGGACAAGGCTGTGTTTTTGATTTTTAATAGCTTTTAGGCATTCTTTACGTGTTTTTTCTTCGTTTAGCCCCCCTCCTACAGTTCCAAAGCATGTTCCATCACGAAAAACAACCATTTTTGCCCCTATTTTTTGAGGGGTGCCTTTAGCTGATTCTACAACCGTGGCAAGCGCACAAGGTTGGCCGTTCTCTAAAGCTTTGATGGCCGCAAGGAGGACTTTTTCCATAGGATTAATTTAAGCCTTGTTGTTCTTATTTTATAGAAGCTTTAATGATCTTTTGATCTTGAATTGGACGATCACCAGGGCCTTTTTCGCAATTTTCAATTTTCTCAACCACATCATAGCCTTTGATCACTTCACCAAAGATCGTGTGCTTCATGTTAAGCCATGGAGTTGGTATGGTTGTAATGAAAAATTGGCTTCCGTTTGTGTTTGGTCCTGCGTTGGCCATGGCCAAAAGACCTTTACGATCAAACGTGACCGTTTGCGTAACTTCATCTTGAAAAGATTTTCCCCAAAGACTTTCGCCGCCACTGCCGGTACCGGTTGGGTCGCCGCCTTGGATCATAAAATTTTTAATGACGCGATGGAAAATAAGGCCGTCATAATATCCTTTTTTAATAAGTCCTAACATATTTTCACAAGTCTTGGGGGCGATGTCTGTGTAGAGTTCTATTTCAATTACGCCTTGATTTGTTTCAAAGATAATAATGGGTCGCTTGCTAGGGTTTTCTTGCGCAAAAGCCTTTCCTGGGGTTATGGTACAAAGAAAGAAAACAGCTGCAAGCAAAATCATTTTCTCGAGACACATACAAAACTCCTTTTTTAAATTGGTTGGTGGTTGTTTAAGTTTTTATTTAAGTATTGTCTTTGGTTTGTTGCGAGGAACTATTATTGTTCTTTGTTGATTCATCAATAGTCTTTTCTCTAACGATAGGGTTTTCGTTTGGTAAATTAAGCTGCTTAATCTTTTCTTCAAAGGCTGCAGCGGATTGATTAAGGTTGTTTTCTGCAGACACGATTGTTGTTTTTGCTTGTTCTTCAGCTTTTTTAGCTTTGTCTTCGTTAAAATTAAGACGATTTAAAAAGCTTGATGAGGACTTCTTGGGCGGTGTCTTTTTATCCTCATCAGGAGCCTCATCGACTTCCAGACTATTTAAGAGATCGACCGGAGAAGGCTTGCTTTTTTTATTTTCATTGGCTAAAACGCTTATGATAGCAACAACACCCGCGGCTAATATTCCTAGATAAAGCATCATCATGCTTTGTTCCTTTCGTAATAGGAAAGATATTTCTGTTAGATTGACAAAGACTCAGTGAAATTTATAATAACGTTATGGTATCTTGTCTATTGCTCTGTGCGGGATCAAGCTCCCGATTTGGCTCACCTAAGGCTTTGGCTAAAATGGGCCAAGAGACCGTGATCGGTCGTCTTCAGAACGTTATTCTAAGATCTTCTGTAAAAGAGCTTGTGATCGTTACCGGAGCCCATGAAAAACTTATCAAGCCTTATCTATTAAACCATAAAAAGATAAAGTGTGTCCATAATAAAAATTATATTTTAGGGCAAACCTCATCTTTTCAGGCTGGTCTTGATGAGGTTTGCCCACAGGCTTCTGGCCTCATGCTTTTGCCCGTTGACTTCCCTTTTGTCTCGACGGAAACCATTGATCTTCTCGTCGAGAAGTTCGAAGAAAACCCAGAAAAGATCGTTATTCCTGTGCATGAAGGCAGCAAAGGCCATCCGCCTATCTTCCCCGCATCTTTAAAAAATGAATTTTTATCGCTTGAGGCAAGCGAAGGCTTGAACATTGTTCAGCGTCGTTATCCAGAGAGGATCTTTCTTTGTACGGTTTCTGATGCCGGAGTCCGCGCGAGTTTTAATACAAAACAGGAACTTAAGGAACTAAGCGAGTCTTTTTAAGGCTTATGGACAAGTAACATTAGTGGAAACAGACATACAGCCCTCAGTACGATAAAAACCAAGAACTTTAGAAGTAACGCTAGGTTCACAAAGCTGTCCTGACCGGCAATCAAGTTGTGCGTGCATTCGCCACAGAAACTGATCGCATCCGGCTGGTTCTTTTTCTTTGCACCGAAAGGCAAAACAGTAAAGAGTTCCATTTTGAGAGCGGCAACGAAATCGGATATCCCCTCCTTTTTCACTAACGCTCGTCATAGAGAGCTCGACACCAAGAACATTTTCTAAGTCTGCTGTGGAACCTACAATAGAAGATGAGTTCCATTTTACACCTTGTCCTATAAAAGGATAAGTTCTTTCTCCATGAGTTGGCATGTAGGCAACTTGTGCACAGCCAAGGTCCTTGAATTTATTCTCTGCAGCTTTTTTGTCCGAATTTTCATTACAAGTGTCTTCTCCTTGAGAGCAAGGAGTGATAATCGCAAAGCCAAGAAAAATAAGCCCAATAATAGAAAAGGTAAGTTTTTTTATCATAATGATTGCCTCTCTTTCAGCGCTTTTAAGATCTTATCCGATGTTATAGGCAGCTCTTTGATGCGCACTCCTACAGCATCATAAACTGCATTTGCGATAGCGGCAGCTGTTGGCAAGAGTGCTGCTTCTCCCATCCCCTTGGCTCCAAAGGGGCCTTGAGGATCATTGGTTTCGATCAAGATCGATTCCACCGGACACGCACTCACCGATCGCGCAAGGCGATAATTGGCAAAATTTGGATTCACAACCCGTCCTTCTTTAAACTGAAGATTTTCCCACAAGGTATAACCGATCCCCATAAATAATGATCCTTCTATCTGTCCTTTGACCGATTGCGGATTGATGGCCTTGCCGACATCATGAGCATCCCACATCTTTAAAACCTTAACAAGGCCTGTTTCGGTGTTAACTTCCACCTCAGCGATCTGAGCCTCGAAACTGTAGCTTGCTGAAACATTGCCCTCCCCTGTTCGAAAATCAACCGGAGTTGTCTTTGGATTATAGCTTCCCCGCCCGATGATTTGTTCGCCATAATTAAAGGAATAGCAAAGAGCAATCGCTTCATCAAAGCTCATGATAGAGGTTGAATTTTTTGTGTTCACGACTTTTTCAGCTTCGATATTTAAGTCTTCGACAGGGATATTTTTTTCTTTGGCGACAATCTTAAGAATTTGTGTTTTGGCATCGTTGGCCGCGAGCTTTGTGGCATTTCCAGAAATAAAGGTTACACGGCTGGCAAAGCTTCCGGTGTCAAAGGGTGTGATGGCGGTGTCAGCAGCTGTGATCTTGATGCGGCCATAGCTTATGCCAAGCTCTTGAGCCGCGATCTGCGAAAGCACGGTATTAGAGCCCTGGCCTGTATCTGCGGCTCCGGTTAACAGATGGATGGAGCCGTCTTCTTCGATCTTGATAATGGAACCTGCAGATTCATGGGCTTTGTACATCTTTGATCCCATGACATCAGCCGCGATGCCGATCCCAAGGCCGCGTTTTAAATGTTTTTGTTTTCCATACTTGCTTTTCCATTGACTTGCCTGCGAGGCTTTTTCAATGCATTCTTTAAGGCCGTTTGAGGTGATGACCATTTTGTTCGTGACCGTCATGTTGGGGCCTGTAATATTTTTTAAGCGAAATTCTATCGGGTCCATGCCGATCCCTTCGGCCAGTAAATCCATATGCGATTCGATAGCGAAGCCAGATTGTACGCCGCCAAATCCACGGATGGCACCGCTAATAGGGTTGTTGGTATAAACGCGGTAACCAGCTACACGAAAGTGTTTGATCTGATAAACCATAAAAATGCGCATCATTGCGGCGGCTAAAACCGTTGGGCCATAACTGCAATAAGCGCCACCGTCGGCAATGACCTCTCCGGAGATGGCCATCAGGGTTCCGTCTTTTTTGACCCCGGATCTTAATTTATAGATCATCGGGTGTTTGCGGCGAGAGAACGAAAATTCTTCTTCACGCGTATACATAATTTTGACAGGAACTCCTTGTGCTTTTTTGGACAAGAGGCACGCGGCGAAATCCATTGGGAGCATTTCTAATTTTCCACCAAACCCGCCGCCAACCGCGAGCTTGATCACGCGGACATCATTGAGATCCATCTTGAGGCATTTGGCTAACGTTTCGCGAATTTTAAACGGAGCTTGGGTCGACACCCAGAGCGTAAGTTTGTTTGAGAATTCTTCCCACTGTCCAACGCAGACATGCGGTTCCATGCAGGTGTGTGCCGCTGAGGGAAGGTAAAAAATGTCTTCGCGAACATAGTCAGATTCTTTAAGGGCCTTTTCAACGTTTCCAAAATTGGTTGGCAAAATAAGGGCAATATTGTTACGCGCCTCGTGGATCTGCGGGGCGCCTGGTTTCATGGCCTCGAGGGCATCAAAGACCGCAGGCAAGATCTCATATTTGACATCAATAAGTTTTATAGCTTTTTCAGCTGTTTCCTCGTCGATCGCAGCCACAGCGCCGATCTCATCGCCGATATAGCGCACCTTGTCGGCCTCCAGGGCCTGCTGGTCAGCGGTTTGGGGAAAGAAATATTCATTGGAACCAAATTTAACGCCAAGGGTGTCTTTGGCGGTGACGATCGCCTTGACGCCAAGAAGTTTTTCAGCTTTTGATGTGTCAATACTAATAATTTTGGCATGGGGATGAGGGCTGCGGATCATTTTACCAAAAAGCATGCCGGGGAGCTTTAGGTCAGAAGCGTATTTTGTTTGACCCGTGACAAAACCTTTTCCGTCGATGCGCGGAACATTCTTGCCAACGGGGTCTAAGAATAAGGGATCGGTTTTATTGATCATTGCTTGGGGTTACTCTCCCCTACTTGTTTAATTGCTTCAAAGATCTTGAGGTATCCACCACAGCGGCAAATATGTCCATCTAAGGATTTTTTGATTTCATCTAAGTTAGGATGAGGCGTTTTATCAAGCAAGGCCTTTGCTGACAAGATAAAGCCTGGGGCACAAAA